>DXEF01000025.1 GCA_019115085.1 Candidatus Agathobaculum pullicola
AAAGGGCATCTCCAACATCGACCTTACCGTCGCCTCGGAAGCCAAAATCCACACGCTGACCACCGCCGGGCAGGACATTTCCCTCGATCTGCTGGGCCAACTGGGCACCTTAAATGTGGCAGATGATGCAACGGATACCGATATCCAAGTGGACAGACGCGCACAGATCGGCAACATCAACGCCTCGGGCACGGATACCACGGTAAACATTTCCGGCACCGTGCAAGACATGTCGGTGGCACAGGGAGCCTTGAACACCACAGTGACGGTCAACAGAGGTTCCGCCGTCAGCGGTGTGACTGCTGCGGGCACCAACACCACCATCCATGTTCTGGGCACACTGGATGCCGTGACCGTCACGGATACCGCTGACAGGACCGTTATCCAGACCACCAGCGGCTCCAAAATCCAAAGCGTCACTACTTCTGGTTCCGGCACCTCTGTGCAGGGAGGCGGCACGGTATCTAAGGTGGAAGCCGCTGCGGGTGCCACCGATACCAGCGTCACCACCGACGGCACCCGTGTGGAAAACAACAGCTCTGAATCGGTGAGCACCAACGGCGGCTCTGTGTCGGCCGGCAGCAGCGGCAACTCGGGCGGCAATTCGGATGCGGATGACAATTCCGGTTCCAATGGCTCTGGCGACAGCACCCCGGAAGTACCGGAAGAAGATGAAAAACCGGAAATTCCTGACGAAGAACCGGAAAGCCCAGATAACGAAGAAGTCCCGGATATTCCAAATGACGGCGGAGGGGACCCAGAAACACCGGAGGACAACCCAGAACTGCCGGATGACTCCAATGACCCCGATAAGGAAGAAGGCTTGCCGGACGGAGAACCCGAAGTGCCGGAAGTTCCGGAGGAAGAAGATCCACACACGCACAGCTATCCCGATATCTGGACAGGCGCCGTTGGAGAGGACAGCCAGATCCTTTACACCAAGACCTGTCTTTGCGAGGATTGGATCTCCCCTGCGGAAGATGAGCTGGTGGATACCGCCATCGTACACGATGTTCCTACGCTGCGCGCTATACTAAAAGACGAAAACATCTCCCATATCTACATCGCCGAAGGCACCTACACCCTAGACGCACAAATCCGCATTGCCGACAACCCTCAAATCCGTCTGACCGGTTTGGGCAGCGGCGCTATCTTTGAAAAGGGAGAAACCGCCTGGAGCGACCCCAGCATTCTCAAGGGAGACGCTTCCCTCTTTACCGTGGAAAACTCCACCGCGGCGCTGACCAATCTGACCCTTTGCGGCGCCCAGCATATCGAACAGGATTACGGCCACGGCCTGAACCTTGTCGGCTCCACGGCGACCTTACATCAGGTACATCTCATCCGCAACGCCGGCACTGGCATGGTGGTCAACGGTTCCACCGTCCACGCGACTGGTCTGTACACCTCCGGCAATGGCTGGGCTGGGGTCAATATCGACCGCAACCCCACATATGGAACCTCCGCCTCTTTCACCTTTGACGAAGCTTGCACCTTTGGGGAGGCCCTTCACATATACAGCGACAAGGGCGGCGTTACCGTGGACGGCCCCGGCTATGTGGAGCTGGAACACAACGGAAAATACTACTGGACGAAGAAACCTTCGGGCGATCCCGAGGAATGATCCGTAACCTTTTTGCTATAGCGGGCTGTTACTTTGCGTTGCTTGCGGCAACGGGCCATTTGCCCTACAATGTGAGCAAAAATGGTGACTATTTCCAGACCTTCAAAGTCCAGAGGAACTTTCATAGCTTTCGGATTTCCCGCTGGAGCCGCTCCAAAAACTCCGCCGCCGGGGTGCCGTCCATCTGGGTATGATGAAACTGGAAGGATACCGGTAGGGTGACTCGCAGCCACTTCTTACGGTATTTGCCCCAGATGAGGAAGGGATTGTTGTAGCACCCGGCGTAGATGTTCACCGCGCTGTCGATCTCATACCCCGCTAGGGCAGAGGTGCCGATGACCATATAGTCCTCGCCCAACTCATAGCTCTCCCCGCTCGCGCGGACTTGTCCGGTGAACTTCTGGTAGTCCCGGTCAAACTGCTCCAAGTCGGAAGAAACAGGGACGTCGCAAGTGGCAATGCCGCCGTTCTGGGTACTCACCACCGTATTGACGGCTAGGCGGTCATACTGCATCAGCTTGTTCCCCACCGGAAGCAGATAGAAGTCCTCCATCTCCGCTGCCGCCTTTCCGATGCACCAACACAGGAGCATATTGAATTTATAGCCCCGTTTCCGGCTGAGGCGCACCAACGGGGTAACATCCAGCGTTTTCATCAGGGTCACCATGGGCATGGGGGCTTTCATCCACAATTCAAAGGCCAGTGCCCGTGAGGTGCTCTTCGGATCTACTTCTTTCATATAGTTCTCCATTCTGTTCGTTCAGTCCGGTTTGATAGGCCGCAGTCAATATCCCTTATCATAGCATAACTCCTTATTGCGGACAACCGCCCCTACATTGCAAAGCTGGAACTTATGGTATAATGGGACAAAACAAGAAGGGATCGCTATGCGCAATAATTTTGGATCCAAGCCCTAGACCTATTCTCATCCGGTCCTTATTCTAGCCACCTACAATGAGGATGGTATCCCCCAACACCATGAATACGACATGTGGCGGCATCAGCGAGGATAAGATGGCAAAGGCCGGCTGGTACACCACTCAGTCGGAATTTGTGGACGCGCCTCTCATCGACGAACTTCCCATGATGATGGAGTGCCGCTTGGTGAGTTATGACTCGGAGGGATGCCGTCTGGTGGGCGAGATCGTCAATGGGGCGCCGACGAGTCCGTGCTGGATGAAGTCGGAAAGATCGACCCGGACAAGCTGCCCCCATCACCTTTGATCCCATCCACAATGCATACCGCATGCTAGGCGAAAAGTGGAGCAACACTTTTTACGACGGCGTGAAACTGAAATAATTGCCTGATTTCACTGCAGGCGCAAATGAGGGACGGATTTATAATCTCCGTCCCTCATTTTTTGACAGCAAATCTTTGCCCGCCCTTCTTCTGCCGCTTGCAAGAATCTCCTTGATGGCATCTTTCCAATGGTTATTTCTTACTGCTCCGTCTCATAGGGCCAGGTGTTAATGCCACCGAATTCGTAAATGTTGGTGTAGCCGAGTTCGGCCAGCGTGGAGGAGGCAGTCTCGCTGCGGTTCCCGCTGCGGCAATAGGCCAAAACCATAGAATCCTTCTCTGTGATTACCTCCGCAGCGGTAGTTTCATCAATAGTGCCCACCGGCAGAAGCACAGCGCCAGGAATATGACCACTGTAGTATTCTTCCTGCTCCCGCACATCTAAGACGATGACCTCCTGCGTGTCCATCATTTCTTTTGCCGCTTCCTGCGTAATTTGGTGATAGGACGCATCTGAAGCATTCCCGCTGCACCCAGCCAGCAGCAAAAGAAGAGAAAGCAAAAGTGGTAAAATCCGTTTCATCTAAATACCTCCAAAGGTCAGTCGCAAAGTTCTTGTATGCCTGTTCCGTGCAGTGTATGCCGCCATACGCTTGCAATAATAAAGAAGAGAGCGGCACTTACCACTCTCTTCTTGCTGTTTTGACATTACATAGCCACACTCTTACGGCGAAGCCGCCTTTGAAAAATAGGTGTTCATGTAATGTCCATCTTGAGGAGCCGAAAGGCGTTGAACTCGCTTTTTTAAGCATTTTATCCCGTTTTATTGTGCATTATTACCTGTTTTTTGGTCTATTTTCGCAACTTTTCTTTCCCGTTTGATCCCTGCCCGTGACGGGTTTTGACGGGTGAAATCTACCTGAGGGGCAGGTGGCAAAGTGCACAAAGGGCGACTGTGCCGCCCTTCTGCCGCTTTACTGTTGGTTTGATACGCGGGAGCGTATATGCAATGCGAATCAGAGTGTAGAGTTTTCTTTGCAAGAATACACTAAGCAGATTCATAATTTCATATCGGGATGTTGCGCAGTTGGTCGCACGCCCTTTGGAAGCGTGAAAACTATGGTTCAAGCTAGGTTAAATTCAGAGCGGTTAGCATTGTACTATTTGCATTCTAAAAGCAATTTACGCAAAATATAGAATTGACCCAAGTTATGCCGAAACCACAAGGTATAAAGTCTAATATAGGAAGCTTTCAAAGGCATCTTTTTCTTTTAATTCCATTAGAAGATACCACTAAGTTACCAATCTAACCACTTAGCAACTCATTTTTAACTTGCACATACTATACAAGCGACATCCGCCGCGTTATAATAAAAATGAACTCAGGTTTTCGTATTTTTTGTTGTCATCGTATCACCGCCTAGGGGGCAGTCTGCCTTCTGAGCCGTTATGGATGAATTGGTAACCAGAAATTGACGCGATACCGCAAGTCCACGCACGAAATTCGCATGAAATCAGGAGCCCCAAGGACATAGAACTGCTATGCAGTGCTATGTCCTTTTTTGTACCAAGGAAAGGAAAAACATATGAGAGAAACAAAATTTACCGACCAACGGGACATGCTTCCGCACCACAAACGGGCACCGCGCACGCCAACACGATGCACGTCAGGAAGCCTAATGAGCGCCGCCTTTGCCCATTCGCAAAAGGCGACCACGAGTAACCCCTCACCGGCGCTGCCCATTCGCAGCGTTTTGGTTGAGGACAGACAGGGAAAAAGAAAAACCCAATTTCTTCGGGCATTCCGCACAACCAGTGCGGCCGCCAAGAGGGGCTGGCGTACCCTCGCCCGTGTCCGGCAGCACGGGTTCTTCCCCGCACAAATCGGCTGCGCTGCCGACAGCCGACCAAGAGCGCACACGCTTCGCGTGACCGGCATTTGCCCGGCGCTGCGCTCGCCGCGCACCCATGGTGCAGCCGTTTTTGCGGCGCACGCGGCAACCAATGCTAACCAAAAATTCAACAGAGACAGAGCGGACAGCTCGCCGCTACCCTTCCCCATTCCGGCAGACAACCACGCATTTGTGGTAGCAACAGCGTGATAACACGCACCTAAAATGCGCATCCTTCTGTGCGATATGAGGAAACTAAGCGGAAATCCGTCCTCATGCAGACGGGTGAGCTGCGCCTGTCTCCCGACGCACAGGAGGTGCATTATGAAAACTTATGCCATCTATCAAAACCTGCTCGCCCAAGTCGATCGCGTATTCCGACACTGCCGACAAGGCAGTATCCAGACCCGCCGTCGCTACAAAGAGGCCGTCTGCCGCTTCTGCTATTTCCTCGCGGAAATTTACCACGTTGAACGCGTTGCGAACATCGCGCCCAGGCACATTTTTGCCTACACAAAATTCCTCAAGGAAAACCGTCGTGCGGCGTCCACCATCAAAACCGATCTTGCCGCCATCCGATTTTTCCACGACCAGCTGCCGAGCCGCAAACATCCCAAGCTGCCGACCAATGCGATGCTCGATCTGGAACGCCGTTCGTTCGGCAAAGTCGACCGCACATGGCGCGATGAGGAAGTCAACCGCATGATCGGGAAAGCATGGGGCGAGGGCCGCGAAGACTATGCCGCCGCAATTTGCTTGGCGCGGCATTGCGGCCTGCGCATCCATGAGATTTTCCGACTGGACACCGCGACCGCCCAGCGGGCAATCAAAACCGGCCAGCTGACGGTCAAGGGCAAGGGCGGCAAAATCCGCACCGTTCCCCTGCCCCGCACCGCACAGCTCGAACTGGTAGCCATGCTGCGGCAGACGCCGCGCGGGCATAAGCTGTTCGTGTCAGACGACACCCCGACCGACCTTGCCATCAACCGCTTCCAGTGCTTCCTCTACCGGCACCGTGACGCCGTGCAGATCGCTGACCGGCACTGCCCGCTGACCTGCCATGGTCTGCGCCATACATACGCGGTCGAACAATATCTGGCCTGCCGCAAACAGGGTCTGGACGAGCACAATGCCTGCCGGCAGGTATCCCGTCTGCTGGGGCACGAGCGCGAGGACGTGACGCGGATTTACCTCGCGTCCCTACGGGAAGGGGGCGAGCTGCATGGCTGACAAGCGCTGCACCTGTTATGATGACCTGCCGCTCATGCTGACCGTGCCCGAGGTGATCGACGTGCTCGGCATCGGCAGGAACACGGTGTACGAGATCATCCGCTCGGGCGAACTGCCCAGCCGCCGTCTCGGCAAACGCGGACAAATTCGCGTGCTGAAATATGATTTGATCCGGTATATGGAGGGAAATCTATAAGAAATAACCCTGCCAGCAAAGGCAAAGCGGCCTGAACAATTCTGTTCAGGCCGCTTTGTCATTTCAGATAAATAATTCGTCGTAGGAAACTGCCAGAATATCCTTCAATGCTTTCAATTCATCCGGATAGATATGCCGTTGCCCGACTTCGATTTTCGCAAAGGCACTACGCGTCACATCGCAGCCATGCACTTGCAGCTGTGCAGCCACCTGTTCCTGTGAAAGATTGCGCTGCATACGCAGTTTGCGAATGTTTTGTCCCAAAGCCTTTTCATAATCCGCATTCATCGTCAACACCCCACGCACTTATATTGGTGCAATACGTATTGATTTTATTCGATGAATGCGCTAGAATTGCACTTATATAAGTGCAATTCTAAAATATAGGGAGACGCTGAAATGAACAGATTACACGCCTGCTGCTTTACCGGTCATCGCGACATCCCACCGGAAATCCTGCCGGCCCTCGCCGCAAAATTGGAAGCGACGGTACTTCATTTGATCGCAGACGGCATCCGGCATTTCTATGCCGGCGGCGCGCTGGGCTTCGATACACTGGCCGCCGAAACTATGCTGCGACTGCGTGACCAATTTCCGCAAATCCGGCTCATTTTGGCGCTGCCCTGCCGCGAGCAAACCCGCGGATGGCCTGCCGTGTCGGTCGAACGATATGAACACATCCTGCGCCGCGCGAACGAAGTGATTTACACCTCCGAACATTACACCCGCGGCTGTATGCAGCGCCGTAACCGGTTTATGGTTAACCATAGTGCTGTTTGCGTTGCATACTGCACCCGCGTGACCGGCGGCAGCGCGTATACACTGCAATACGCCCGCAAATCCGGTCTGCGGATCCTGCTTCTAAGCATGTAAAAAGCAGTCTCCCGACACCTGTTTGAGAGCCTGCTTTTTACTCTATTTCACTTGTTTTCGGGTTTTCCGCCCGCCGCCCTGCCGCAGGCTTTGCGCAACCGCCTCGATCGCCTGCTCGTGCGTCGTATCCAGCAGATGCGTGTAGATCATGGACGTGGTCGCGACTGTACTGTGCCCCAGTGATCGGCTGATGTTGTAAATCGTCGCGCTGGAATAGTTGGCGAGCGTCGCAAAAGTGTGCCGCAGCCCATGCAAGGTCAGCTTGGGCAGATGGTTCCTACGAATGAACGTGCTGAACGTCTCGGTCAAGTAATTGGGCAGATACGGCTCACCATTCGGCCAAGTCAGCGCACAGCCCGTGTCCTGATATTCTTTGCCGAACAGCAGCCGGTTCTCGCGCTGCCGCCGTCGTTCGGCGTGCAGCACGCGCACGACCTCCTCCGGCATGTGCAGCAGCCGGGTCGAGGAACGGTTCTTGGTGTCCTTCTCGATCACCTGCGAACCGGCCATCGTGCGGGCGCGATGCACGCACAAGGTTTTTCCCTGAAAATCCACGTCCTTCCACCGCAGGCCGCACATTTCCTCGCGGCGCAGGCCAAGATACCCGGCCAGATACACGACCGGCTCGAGCTTGTCGCCCTCGACCGCATCCAACAGGCGGCGCAGCGAGCCAACATCGTAAAACTGCGGCTCGGGCCGCTTGAACTTGGGCGGCTCAACGCGATCAGTCGGGTTGCGGGCGAGCACATCCTGCATGACTGCGATGCGAAACGCGTTGCGCAGCAGGTCGTGGTGCTTGCGCGCGGTGTTAGGCGACAGGCAACAGTCATGGCACAGGTAGGCGTAATACTGCTGGATGCGCTGCGGCGACAATGATTGCAGCGGGATCGCGCCCAGCTGCGGGATGATGTGGTTGACGATCATCTGGCTGTACCCATGCACCGTGGTCGCGGCGCGGTTGGGCCGCACGACCGCGTCCATCCAGTAATTCAGCCACTCGGCCACGGTCGTGTCGTTGGGCTTGGTCAGCTCACCGAAGTCGCGCTGCACCTCGTGCAGCCGCAACGCCTTGCGGGCATCGGTCAGCCGCGCGAACGTGCGGGTCTTTTTGATCTGGTGTCCGTGCGCGTCGCGCCCGAAATCCAGATTGACATAGTATTTCTTCTTCTCCTCGTCGTACGAAATATTGCGCTCGACGCGCGTACGGGACATATTGCTTCACCGTCCTTCCCTTGTCAGATCGGGAGTCCGGTGCGGCGGTGCACAGCCGCGCCGGAAAGACGGATACCGGTATCGTCAGGCGCCGGAGCGGGGGCTTTTTCGCCTCGCTCCCCTTGCCTGCTTATAGTGTAGCATAAGTTCAAAAAGTAAATCTACCGGAATATCTACCGAAATTTTGAAACACAGTTTTCCATTGCGAAAACCGGTTAAAAACAAAAGATACCGCCCGTTATCAGGCGGTATCAGTTGGTATTTTGGTGGAGCCGAGGGGAGTTGAACCCCTGTCCGAAAGCACATTCACCGTGACTTCTCCGGGCGCAGTTTGTCTTTTTGCATTCCCTCCATGACACGCCGGCAAACAGGCTGGTCACTTCAGTAGAGTCATATTACATGACGAGGGCAACTCTTACCCCGTACACGTTCACCACTAATCGACGCCGGATCTCAAAGCCGTGGTCCTCTCTGAGCCGACGGGCTAAGCCTTAATTAGGCAGCCTGAAGAGTATAATCGTTGTTGTTTAATTTATAAACAGTTGGAGCTTTTTACGCAGTTCCCCACTGCGGCCCGCTATCCCGGCTTCAACACCCCCGTCGAACCCGTTACGGCCCCATTTTAGGTGCATCCATCGGATGCGAAAAATCAACGATTTCTTTCCTTCATCGCGCGGTCCATCTCCCGCTTGGCATCTCGCGCAGCAATGCTGTCGCGCTTGTCATGCAGTTTTTTACCTCTGCACAGGCCAAGTTCCACTTTGACACGTGAATTTTTGAAATAGACCGAGAGCGGAATAAGCGAATACCCGTCCTGCTTGGTTCTGCCAAATAGGTTTGCAATCTCCTTCTTGTGCATCAGCAGACGCCGCACACGAAGCGGATCCTTATTAAAGATATTGCCCTTTTCGTACGGAGAAATATGAATCCCGCGCACGAAAAGTTCACCATCCTTAAAGGTACAGTAGGAATCCTTCAGATTAATCTGCCCCTGCCGGATAGACTTCACCTCTGTGCCCGCCAATTCGATACCCGCTTCATATTTTTCCTCGACAAAGTAGTCATGCCATGCCTTTTTATTGGCCGTGACCTGTTTGGTACCTTGCTTGGACACTGCTCCCATGGCAATCCCTCCTTTTCGTGGTACTGTTTATCATATCATGACAAACCATGTTTGTAAAGGCTCAAGAATGTTACAAATTGCGACCAAAATAGCGTTGCCGCTCAGAAGAGCGGCAATTCGCCGGTAATCGGGTCAACTTTTTCGGGCAGCGCGGGCTCAAACGCAAGGCAGGTATAGGTGGGCCGGCCGTGAAACTCGGTAATACCGTTGTCGCAGATAAGCGCAGACAGAATCCCTGCCTCCTTAGCCCCACGATCAATTGCGAGCAGTTCTTCTTCTGAGTCGACATAAACACACACTTTGGCCACGCCGCGTGAAAACCACTCGCTAAGTGGCGTTGCGGACTGCGCACGCTCTTCCAGCGTCACGCCGTTCTCGTCTGCCCGAACCTGTTCCAGCCGATTCTCTCGCTCCAGTGCAGCCAATACCGCCGTGACGCAGGCATGCCCCGCTTGCGCCGCAATCTTACCCTTGCGCATTTTCAAGTCCCGACGCATCACAATCATCTGCTTGGGTTTGTTCATACCCGTGCCTCCCCATGCTTATACCACTGTATTGGTCAGCTTTCCGATGCCCTCAATCTCACAGGTGACCACGTCACCCTTTTTCAGGAATTTGGGCGGCGTAAAGCCCATGCCGACGCCCGCAGGTGTGCCGGTTGCAATGATGGTACCCGCTTTGAGCGTCATTCCCTGCGACAACTCCGCAATGATCTCCGCAACTGAATGCAGCAGATGGTCGGTATTGCTGTTTTGGCGTTGCTCGTCATTGACTGTGGACGAGATGGCAAGCGCGGGCGGATAGGCCACTTCATCCGCCGTCACAATACACGGCCCCATGGGCGTAAAACCGTCAAGAGACTTGCCGAAATACCATTGAATATGCGTAGTCTGTAGATTGCGGGCAGATACATCGTTGATAATCGTATACCCGAAGATATGACCGGGCGCTTCGGATACGCTAACATTCTTGCAATCCTTGCCAATAATCACACCCAGCTCCACTTCATAGTCAAGGCTGTCCACCAGACTTTCGTATGCCGGAATTGGGTCACCAAAGCCGCTTGCCTCGCACACACGCTTGCTGAAATATACAGCCTTCTTTCGGTTAACAAGGAACGCATCCTCATGAAAGCGCGCGGACTCCACCGCATGGTCAGCATAATTAATGCCAAGACAAATCACATCCTGCTCCGGATTCGGGATGGGTGCGCGCAGCCGAATATCGTCCAGTCTCAGTGCGGCACCCTCTGTCGCCTGTTCTGCATCCGACAGCCGCACCAACTGTGCGGGCGAAATGCGGCGAATCAGTTCGGTCATATTGGGAAACGACAGTCCAAAAGCCTCAAGCGGCCAAATTAATCCCGGCCAACCTTTATAGCCGATACCGATGCGATCGATGCCGTCATTGTTTTGATACGTATATAACTTCATATATTGGTCACGCTCCTGTTGATGTTTGCCGATTTTATTATAGCACAAACTGCACAAAATTTAAAGCATCCATTTGAACCTTTCCACAAAATGTGTTATGCTTTTATCAGAGACAATGACCGGCATCCTAATGCCTTTTCATTTCGCACAACACCTGTATGATTGGGGGAAACCATCATGACCGGTACCTGTGAGGGCTGCGCGTACAACGTATATGACGACATCGTGGGCGAGCATGTCTGCGAAGCCTATCTGGATGAAGACGAGTTCTACCGCCTGTCGCAGCGCAGCGGCCCTTGTCCCTATTACCGCTCCGGCGATGATTACGAGCTGGTGCGCCATCAAAACTGAGGAGAGAGCAACATGACCGAACGAGAAAAAGCAGCCGCAGGGCTGCTGTATGATGCCAATTACGACCCGGATCTGCTGCAGGCCCGCGCGACAGCAAAAGATCTCTGTATGGACTACAACCAGCTGCGCAGTACCCAACAAGAGCAGCGCCTGCATCTTCTGCACAAACTGCTGGGTTCCTGCGGCGAAGATACCTACATCGAGCCGCCATTTTTTGTGGATTATGGCAGCAATATCCGCATCGGGAAGGTATTTTACGCTAACCACAATCTGGTTGTGCTGGACGGTGCGCCGGTTATCTTTGGCGACCATGTGTTCATCGGCCCAAACTGCTGTTTCTCTACGGCCGGACACCCGCTCGACACTGCGCAGCGCAACGCCGGGCTGGAATACGCCAAACCTATCACCATCGGCAATAATGTCTGGATTGGTATGGGGGTGCAGGTGCTGCCCGGCGTGACCATCGGAGATAACGTGGTCATCGGCGCAGGCAGTGTGGTAACCAAGGATATCCCTGCTGGCGTTCTTGCTGTTGGCGTGCCCTGTCGCCCGGTACGCGAGATTGCGTAAGAACCGCGCCGTGTCATTCTATAAGGAGAAATACAAAAACCTTTGCCAAATGGCAAAGGTTTTTTGTTTGCTTAAGCAACGGCTTCTACGGTTTCCACACCGTTTTCGCGGTACGTATACACGGTAAATCCACTGTACGTCCATACGCCGTCCTCCCCGTCACCCATGCAGCTGGGCGAATAGGTCTTAGAACTGGGAGAGCCGAGCGCTCCCTCCAGCGCAGAAGCAGAAGAGCCAATATACCCGGATGCCTGCGAAGCCGTCGGCTTAGCCGGTTCGGGTGTCGGCTCAGGCTGCGGAGCGGGAGCCGGAGTGGATTGTGGCTTGCTGGTTGAAGTGTTACCAGACGAGCTGCCCGAGGAAGGCGTACCGGCTGTATTGCTGTTAGAAGAACTCGAACCAGACGACGTAGTACCGCTTGACTGCGGTTTGCTGGTCGAGCTGCTGGTCGAACTGCTGTCCGTGCTCGTGCCGGACGATGCGCTGCCCGACTGCGGCTTGGACTGCGAAGTACTACCCGAAGTCTGGCTGTCCGCAGCATTCTTATCTGCTTCAGCCTTATTCTCTTCGAGAGCCTCATCCTCGGTCTTGTCCTTGTTCTCCTCATCCTTTACCGTCTCAACGGTCTCGTTTTCCTGTTTATCCTCGGCTGTAGGATTCTGATTACCGCCGCAGGCTGCTAGACTGGCGCACGCAAGCGCTGCCAGCAGCAGAAGTGTTATTTTCTTTTTCATATCTTGTCCTCCCGGTTGTTTCTATTTTATTCGACGGACTCCGTCTCCTGATTGTTCCCCATATCAGGCGGATATTTGAGCAAATTTCCGAGATTTCTCTCAACAATCTCAACAATTACCGTATCGCCCGCCTGCACCTGCGTCAGCGGATAGGGCATTTGCCGCGTGATGACCGCTTCGCGAAAGTCCGCAGCCAGAAACGGATGCAGCGCGTTTCCGAACGAATCTCGATACAGGATCAGACGCCCGTTCTGGGCATGCGCACTCGTTGTTTGCATCAGGATATCCTCTGCCGTGCGCGGTGGCGTGACATAGGAAAAGTCAATTTCATACTGCTGTTGTGTTTCCCGCTCGATTCCCTTGGGATACAGCATTTCATACAGGTCGCCACGGTGAGTATTTTCCGTTGTATAAGACGCTTGCCCAAACGGCGTATACGGCAAACCGAGCGTCTGCATCAGAAAATCATGCGCAAGTGCCGCGCCGCGGTTGGTCCAGTGCGAATCTGTGTGCAGATACAGCACTTCATCCTGACCGGAGAAAAAAGTGAACAAATCAGCATAGTCAACTTCATATTCCTGCAAATATTTCGCAACAAGCTCGTAATTGCCCGGGGAATCGCTTTGCAGATAACGTACAGGCATATGCTCAGGATAGAGAGAATTCTTGTTGGGTGCGATGGTGAACACAAACCGCGCGCCGCGCGCCTGGCAATATGCCTGCATGTCCGCCACTGTCTGCGCGATCTGTCGCGCCTGCTCCTCCGTCAGCGTAGCGTGGTTCTGATAATCGTCGAGTGTTGCGGCATAGTACAACCAGCCATCCGAGCCGTAAATCACATCCTCTGCGGGTGAAGTAGCAAGCAGCGTGGTCTGCAAAGCGGCGTTCGCGGTGACCATCTCCTGCCGCAGTGCAAAGTGGTCGGCAATGTAGTCGGTCACCTGATCAAGCACTGCCGTATTCCAGCTGCCATCCTCGTTTCGTAGGACCGGCTTGGGCGACAAGCGCTCATTGGCAGCCGCCTGCGTCGGCGGCAGGAACAGCATGCCCGCCGAGGGAATCAAGCAAAGCAGCACAAAGGCCGCAGTAAAAATCCGGTATTTCATAGCAGCCTCCTTAGAACTGAAAGTAGATAAATGGGTTAAAAGTGCCCGCCGACAGGTTAAACATGCAGAGCACAAGCAACACCATCGCCCCTGCAAGTGTCAGCACCTCGTTTTTTGGCTGAAAACGTTTTGCGGTAGGAATGCTGAGTAAAAGTGCTAAAAACAGCGTTAGTAAGAACACAGGCGTTAATAATGAACATACGGTCACGGTTCCTGCCCAATGCAAGCCGATGCCGGTGAACATGGCCGAGAACATCGCCCCCGCCTGCGCAAGCGATGCGGCGCGGAACAGCGTAAAGCCCAGCACGACTACCAGCATGGTATACACATGACCCAGCACTCTGCCTTTCAGTCTCCGGGCAGGTACGATGCCACTGTCCTCAAGCACCGAAAACAGTCCATGCCACAGCCCCCACAACACAAACGTCCAGTTTGCACCGTGCCACAGGCCGGTCGTGAAAAACACGATCACGCGGTTGACCCAAGTGCGTATCCTTCCCTTGCGGTTGCCGCCCAGCGGAATATAGAGATAATCGCGAAACCAGGTCGATAGCGAAATATGCCAGCGCCGCCAGAACTCCTGAATTGTGGTTGCCGTATACGGATAATCAAAATTTTCAAGGAAATGAAACCCAAACATACGCCCCATTCCGATTGCCATATCGCTGTAACCGGAAAAGTCAAAGTAGATTTGTAGGGTATAGCAGATCGCTCCCGTCCATGCGGCAAACATACCGATTTCGCCCGCAGGCAACGCAAACACCGCGTCTGCCATTTGGCCCATCACATTGGAAATCAGCAGCTTTTTGGAAAGTCCACAGATGAACCGACGGATGCCCAAAGCGGTTTCATGCGGTGTGGTCCGCCGCTGGTCTATCTCCTTTTCGATATCGTGATACTTGACAATTGGTCCCGCGATTAACTGCGGAAAATAGGAAATATAGAGTAAAATTTTCACAAAAGAGCGAGAAACGACCGACCGGTCACGATACACATCAATCACATAGGACAGTCCCTGAAAGGTGAAAAACGAAATGCCGATCGGCAATGCAATACCGGTCATCGGTAATGACATTCCGAGCAGATCATTTATCGTACCAAGCGCAAAATCAGCATACTTGAACACTGCCAGCAGGCCGACTCCACCAACGACTGCGATGCCAACGCCTAACTTCGGATACTTACCCGCCGCCAGCAATCCACACGCATAGTTGAGTACTACGCTAAGCAGCAGCAACGGCAAATAGACCGGCTGCCCGAACGAATAAAAAATCAGGCTAGCTATAAGCAACAGCATGTTTTTTACCCGTACGTTGGACAGCACGCGATCGAGCACGAACACGACCGGCAGGAAGATAAACAAAAAAATCGCTGAACTGAAAACCATGTTATTTTTCCTTTTTCTCTTTATTATGCCTGTCCGCCCTCTGTTTTACTCGCCCGCACATAATTTGCAATCGCGATACCACCACTGACCAGCGCCAATGCGCCCAAATTGCGCGGCGTCAGGATTTGTTCTCCCAGCACAATGGCGGAGAGCAGCGCGCCAAACACCGGAATCAAAAAGCAGAACAGGCTGACCCTGCCTACCGGAAATTTGCCCAGCAGCGCCGTCCAGATGGTAAACGCCGCTGCGGACAGCACCACCATATACGCCAGCAGTAGTACACCTACCGGTGTGACCGCCCCCAGTCGTCCTCCGCCGAGCAAACCAACCACTAACAGGAACACGCCGCCCATCAAAAGCTGCCAACCGGTCAGCAGCATCGGATCACGCCCCGGTGTATAGATGCGGGAAACCAGCGCGCCTGCACCGGCCGATACCGCCGACAGCAGCACCAAGCCGTCGCCATGCAGATTGAATCCGTTCAGACCACCCAGACCGAGCACCAGCACCCCTGCAAAACCGCACAAGCAACCAATCACCTTTTGTCGGTTCATTTTATCATTCTGCAAAAACAAATGCGCGCAGATGAGCGCAAAAAAGGTCTGTGTGCCGGAGAGCACCGCACCTTTGGTTCCAGTCGTGCCAGACAAGCCAATGTAATAGCATACATACTGAATCATACTCTGAAACAGACTGATCCAGAAAATCGGCTTCCATTCGTTCCGCACCGGAATGATACGATGTCCCTTGATGCGCGCCACCAACAGCACAAGCAGTCCCGCCAGCGCAAACCGCCATCCGGCAAAGTACAGCTGGGAAAATGGTGCGTCCGATGCAACGGCAAACAGCTCATATCCTTTTTTGATACAGGGGGCGGCACTGCCCCACAGGGCGGTGCACAAGACCGCAGGCATATATAACCGACGAAATAATCCTGTTGTTTGTTCCTTCATTTTCTTTTCCCCTTTTTTGACGTAAAACCAGTATAGCACTTTTCCCCTTTTGCACGCAAGCAAGGGAGATTTATCGGACACCTCTTCTGGTATTCTACTATCAGAGGAGGTGAACGGCATGATTTATAGTTGTCAAACCAAATGCTGCCACTATATTTTTCTTGGCAGTGAACAGCAGCGCGCCTGTCCGGACTGCGGAAAGCAGCAAATCCAGCCAGCCACCGCAGCGGAACGTGCCGAGTTCTTCCATCGGCATACCGCTGCCCTCGTCAAACGCCGCCGCTCCGGCTGAGCGCACAGCAAAAGACCTTCCGAACCGTTCCGGAAGGTCTTTTACATGCCATTTTCATTTGTCATTTCATTTCTGACTCCTCAAGGCAGCCACAGCAGCCACCGTAATGTTTTGCATTACTTGGCGATGTGACGCGCCTTGCGAGACATCGACTTGACGCGGTTCTGGTCCAGATCCAGCGTACGTGCTGCGACCAGATCATTGAAGAAACCCTTCATCATGATTTCGTCACGCTCCTTTTCGTGTATTATTCTGAGATCCTTTCCTGATCTCTGCTATTATAATACACGGAGTGCGGCAAAAAAACAAGCGGCATGTTTTATGAATATCATACAACTGATTCCATTTATTTTTGTGCAATATTTCCGATCCCTGTTAACATTTTGTACATATATTGCAGGAGCCAATTAGAAGTTTTCAACAATTTAACCTTTTCCATATTCTTCCGCCAACGCAGCAAACAGCGGCAGCGCCCGGCGAATCGTTTCCGTCTGCACACAGTAAGAGATACGCATATGGCCCGGCGCACCAAAGTCCGCACCAGGTACAACCAGCAAATTATATTTTTTGGCACGCTCACAAAATGCACGATCATCCGGCTCGAGCGTCTGCGGAAACAGGTAAAACGCGCCCGCAGGCTTGACGCAGGTATATCCCATACCGGTAAGTCCTTCATAAAGCAGATCACGGTTGGTCTGATAGACTGAAATATCGCTCGTCTGTCCCGCGCAGCGCGCTGCCACACGCTGGAACATGCTGGGCGCGCATACATAGCCGAGCGCACGCCCAGCACCGCACACAGCAGCATACAGTTCAGCGCTGTCGGCCGCCTGCGGCGGCACCAGCACATAGCCGATGCGCTCACCCGGCAGCGAAAGCGACTTGGAGTAAGAATAGCACACAATCGTATCATCATAATAGTTCGGGGCAAACGGCACCTGTATGCCATCATATACGATCTCTCGGTACGGCTCATCCGATACCAGATAGATAGGATGCCCGAACTGCTTTTCTTTTTCGCGCAATAGTGCAGACAACTGCTGCACAGTCTTCTCCGAGTAAACCGCGCCCGACGGATTGTTTGGCGAGTTGACCACGACCGCCTTGGTGCGATCACTTAGCGCCTGCTCCAGCGCATCGAAGTCGATTTGGAAATCCGTGATGGAAGGCGGCACGATAACCGCCTTAGCTCCCGCGCCGCTTTCGATAAACATGAGATATTCCGGGAAATACGGCGCCAGCACAACAAATTCATCCCCCGGACAGGCAATCGCCTTGAAGGTACAAGACAATGCCGCCGCCGCCCCTGCGGTCAGGTACAGATTGTCGCCCGTATAAGCCGTTCCAAAACGACGGTTCAGGTCGTCCGCCAGTGCCTTACGCACATCCGCTGCGCCCTGCGCAGAGGTGTAGCCGTGCAGCACAACCGGATCGCTCGCGGCTTCAGCCAAGATCGCTTCACGCACTGCATCCGGCGCAGGCACATTCGGATTGCCAATCGAAAAGTCAAATACATTTTCCCGGCCGACCACCGCCGCCCGCTGGTTGCCGTATTCAAAAAGCTCGCGGATAGTGGAACGGTTGTTCCCCAGCGCGGCCATCTGCTGATTGAGCATGTAAAATCGCCCCTTTCTTATGGAGTTTATTATAGCACAGTGCAAAAGTGCGCGCAAGACAAAGCCCGCCGAACATCGACCGTGCGGCGGGGCTGTTTTTTCAGTTATTCAAATTTGATCTGCTTCTCCGGAAGATCCTCATCGGTCAGCAGCGCACCGATAGACGGAATGCTGCGGCAGCGGTAGCGCCCGTTGTCAGACAGCCCTGCATCCTCCATGCGGCAAGCACGCGTAATCGTGTGCTTACCGCGCAGCACCATAGCCTGTACACCCTGCGTTGAGCGGCTGGCCTTAATATCCAGCATGTTTGCGCGGAAAGTCAGCGCACGGTTAGCCGTCGAGAACATAGTGATTTCGGTTTCCTCATCAATCGGATGGAAGAACGCCACTGCGGGTGACTTGGCCGAATACGCGCCGGTCAGGCGTCGGCGATTGGTCTTCGTCTCAAAGCTCTCCAGCGAGAAACGCGCAGCCTTGCCGTTCTGGAACACGATAACCATATTGCCCTTGTAATCGCCCGGCAACATAGCATATACTGGCATTTCTCCTTCGTCCATGCCGAGCTTACCGGTCAGGTAATCGCCCAGCACCGATGCCTTGCAGTCATCAAAGTCATAAAGATGCGCTTTGTAAGCCTGCTGCATATTGGTAAAGAATACGATCTCGGCCTTGTTGGTGGCTTCAGCCTGCCAAATCACCTCATCGCCGTCCTTGAGCTTATGCTCCTGCGACATGCGCCACGACTGCGGGGTAATCTTCTTGAAGTAGCCCTCGCGCGTCAGGAACAGCAGCACCGCATAATTCTCGATGTGATCCTCCTCATCGAACGTCGGCACCGCCTCCGCCGTCACTAGACGGGTACGGCGCGGCGATGGATACTTCTTGATGACCTGCTCCAGCTCTTTGACGATGATGTTCCGAATTTTCACCTTGGATTTTACAATCTCCTCGAGCTTTGCAATCTCCTTTTCCAGCGCTTCGGTTTCCTGTGTGCGCTTGAGAATATATTCCTTGTTAATATTGCGCAGACGGATATCCGCGATAAACTCGGCTTGAATCTGGTCGATACCGAAGCCAATCATCAAATTGGGAATGACCTCAGCATCCTCTTCCGTCTCGCGGATAATGCGAATCGCCTTATCGATATCCAGCAGAATCTTGGCTAAGCCGTGCAGTAGGTGCAGCTTATCTTTCTTTTTATTCAGGTCAAAAAACACTCGACGACGCACGCACTCGGTGCGCCATGCCGTCCACTCTTCCAGCAGCTCACGCACACCCAGTACGCGCGGCATGCCGCCAATCAGCACATTAAAGTTGCAGGAAAAGCTATCCATCAACGGTGTCAGCTTCATCAGCTTTGCCATCAGCTTTTCCGGGTCGGTACCACGCTTGAGGTCAATCGCAATCTTCAGACCGGACAGGTCGGTTTCATCTCGTACATCTGCTATTTCACGCAGCTTGCCGCTCTTGGCCAGCTCTGCAATCTTGTCAATAATCGCCTCAATGGTGGTTGTATATGGAATTTCCGTAACCTCAATCAGGTTTTCCTTTTTGTCGAACGCCCACTTCGCGCGCACCTTGAACGATCCGCGGCCGGTCTCGTAAATGGCGCGCATCTCGTCCTCATCGTAAATCAACTCACCGCCGGTCGTGAAGTCCGGCGCGGGCAGGGTCGTGAGCAGATCGTGTTCCGGGTTCTTGATACATTCCATCGTCGTGCGGCATACCTCTTCGAGGTTAAAGCCACAGAAATTGGATGCCATACCAACCGCGATGCCCGTATTGGCCGAAACCAGAATGTTCGGAAAGGTCGTCGGCAGCAGCGTCGGCTCTTTCATTGTGCCATCATAGTTATCGGTAAAATCCACTGCGTCCGTGTCGATATCACGGAATAACTCCGCGCAGAACGCATCCAGCTTTGCCTCGGTGTAACGCGGTGCGGCGTAGGCCATATCACGTGAATACACCTTACCGAAGTTGCCCTTGGAATCGACAAACGGCATGAGCAATGCTTCATTGCCGCGCGTCAGACGCACCATCGTCTCGTAGATGGCCGCGTCGCCGTGCGGGTTGAGCTTCATCGTGGCGCCCACAATGTTGGCCGACTTGGTGCGGTTGCCATTCAGCAGCCCCATTTTGTACATCGTATACAGCAGCTTACGGTGCGATGGCTTAAAGCCGTCAATCTCAGGGATTGCACGCGATACAATCACGCTCATTGCATACGGCATATAGTTTTCACGCAGTGTATCCGTGATGCGCTGGTCGACCGAGGGATGCTCCTTATATACTTTTGGCTCGTCGTTTTTCTTCTTTGCCATCCAAATTTAACTCCTTGTCAGGATATATCTGCCAACTCGAGGTACTGTGCGCCGTTTTCCGCGATATACTCCTTGCGTCCAGACAGATTATCGCCCAGCAGCAAATCGAACATCTCGCTGGTCGCCTTGGCGTCCTCAGGCTGAATACGAATCAGGCGGCGCGTCTCAGGGTTCATTGTGGTCTCCCACATCATATCCGCCTCATTTTCACCCAGACCCTTGGAACGCTGAATCAGCACCTTTTTTCCTTCAAGTTTTTGCAGAATCGCAGCTTTTTCACTCTCGTCGAATGCAAAATAGCTTTTATCTCGATAGGTGATCTCATAAAGCGGCGATTCAGCAATATAGACATAACCTTTTTCAATCAGCGTCGGCACCAGCCGATACAGCATCGTCAAAATCAGCGTGCGGATCTGGAAGCCGTCCACATCGGCATCGGTGCAAATGATAATGCGCCGCCAGCGCAGCGCCTCGAGATCGAACGCAGACAAGTCTTTCGCGGCCTTGCCGCGCACTTCCACCCCGCAGCCGAGCACCTTCAGCAGATCGGTGATGATATCATTTTTGAAAATCTTGCCGTAATCCGCCTTCAGACAGTTGAGAATCTTACCGCGCACCGGCATAATCGCCTGAAACTCACTGTCCCGCCCTTGCTTAACCGAACCGAGCGCGGAATCACCCTCCACAATATACAGTTCGCGGCGGGTCACATCCTTGGTACGGCAGTCAACGAATTTCTGCACACGGTTGGCCAAATCCATGCCGCCGGACAGCTTTTTCTTAATGTTCAATCGCGCCTTTTCGGCCTGCTCACGGCTGCGCTTGTTGATGAGAACCTGTTCGGCAATCTTATCCGCCTCGGCCTTGTTCTCAATAAAGTAAATCTCCAGCCCCTGCTTGAGAAAGTCGGTCATTGCCTCCTGAATGAATTTATTGGTGATCGCCTTTTTGGTCTGGTTTTCATACGAGGTCTGGGTGGAGAAACAGTTGGTCACGAGCACCAGACTGTCCAATACATCCTGAAACGTGACCTTGCTCTCATTTTTGGTGTATTTTCCATTCTGCTTGAGATAGCCGTCCAGTGCCGAAACAAACGCTGAGCGCACTGCCTTATCCGGCGCGCCACCGTGCTCCAGCCACGAGGAGTTGTGGTAATACTCGATACGCGATACCGCAGACGAAAAACAGAAGGCACAGCTGAGCTTTACCTTATATTCCGGCTTGTCCGCCCGGTCACGGCCACGCCGCTCGCCCTCCAGAAACTGTACCGAGGTCAACGGATTCTCACCGACAAGCTCGTTAACATAATCCACAATACCGTTCTGATAGAGAAATTCGGTTGTTTCAAACTTGCCGCCAACCTGATTTTTCAGCACGAACTTGATATGGCTGTTGACCACGGCCTGCCGCTTGAGTGTATCAAGGTAGTACTCGACCGGAATGTTGATATCGGTAAACACCTCGAGGTCGGGCTTCCATCGGATGGTCGTACCGGTTTTTTTCGATGTTGTCGGCTTTTTGGTGAACCCCTCCTTGGTCGGAGTCTTGTTCTCACCCTTTTCAAAATGCAGGCTGTACTCAAACCCGTCGCGAACGACCGTCACATCCATATATTCCGAGGAATACTGGGTCGCACAGGTGCCCAAACCGTTCAAACCAAGCGAAAACTCATAGTTTTCTCCTGTATCGTTTTTGTATTTGCCGCCCGCATACAGTTCGCAGAACACCAGCTCCCAGTTATAGCGCTGCTCATTCTCGTTCCACTCAATTGGGATGCCGCGACCACGGTCTGCCACCTCAATCGAGCCATCCTCATAACGGGTGGTGACGATCTCTGTGCCAAAGCCCTCGCGTGCCTCGTCAATCGAGTTGGACAGAATCTCGAACACCGCATGCTCGCAGCCTTCCAGCCCGTCTGAGCCGAAAATGACGCCCGGACGCTTGCGCACACGATCCGCGCCCTTGAGCGAAGAAATGCTCTCGTTGCCGTATGACGGTTTTGCTTTGCTCATAAAGTCCTTAACTCCCTATTTCCGCAATTCTCAAATCCATAACTATAATAGTATACGCCGTTTTCTCGCATTTTTCAATCTTTTTCCGATTTGCATATACAAAGTCTGTTTTTCTGCACAAAAAAGCGCGCGCTGCTTTTCGCAGCGCGTGCCTTCTATGATAATGGGCGGTGGAGCCTCTTGTCTTTGGACTGTCCGGGAGCCTGCGCGGTATTCCGTCCCACAGGGCCGAACAGATTTTTTATCGTCTTCCCATGAAGAAGTTTATGTCAAAAGGGGTGTTCCCTTGCTGTGGTTATACTATACCGTATCCATATGTCTAAAGTTTGTAGAAAATTTGAAAGAAGTGTAAACACTGCCTTATCATCCAATTTATCTTATTCCAAACGAAAAAAGAACAGATGCAAAAGCATCTGTTCTTTTCTACTCAATTAGCGAAACTTTTTCTTCTTGGCGCGCGCAGCCTCAGATTTCTTGCGGCGCTTGACGCTCGGGCTTTCATAATGCTCACGCTTGCGGAGCTCGGAAAGCGTACCCGCCTTGGCGCACGAACGCTTGAAACGGCGCAGCGCGCTGTCAATAGATTCATTTTCCTTGATGCGGATCTCCGACACAGTTTTCCCTCCCTCCGCGCGTTCCACTCTGGAGGAACGCTATGCACAGCCCTGCATGCAACGGCACACAAAACCGTAAGAATATTATATCTGTTTTTACCGTCCGTGTCAATAACAAAGTTTAACGAACAACCAGATCGAAAGTTGTAACATTAAAGGTAACAAGAGGACTTATTCTTGTTACCTCATTTTTTTGTTCGAAAACGAGGTGATATTACAAGAATAACGAATATTTATGACGGAATGGAGGTGCATAGTATGACAAAAATCACACAGAGAGAGCGACAGATAATCTTTCAAATGTGGAAGGATGGCGCAACACAGAAAGAGATTGCCGAAGCGATCAAAGTGTCCCCCAGTGCGCTGCGCAGCGAAATGTCAAAGGGCTATACCGGAGAACGCTATATCGGGGGCCGACGTGTCTATGACCCGATGCGGGCAGAGTTGTGTTCTGGTCCGATGGGTCGGCCACATCGAAAGCTTCTTGCTGAGCAGGAAGCGGGTCGTATTTCGCCTCCGCAATAAGGATCAGAAAGGGTGTAAAAATGAAAGCAACCGGTATTATTCGGAAAGTGGACGAATTAGGGCGTATTGTACTGCCAAAAGAATTGCGCGATCAGCGGGAGTTATTCAACGGAACTCCAGTCGAGGTTTTTGTAGACGGCAAAGATATCATTTTACGCAAGTATATTCCTGGCTGTATGTTTTGTGGCGAAAGCGATCACTTGCATTCTATTGATGGGATTTTAATCTGTCCCGATTGTGCGCGAAAGTACGCAAAACAGTTTGCCCAAGTTGCACAAGAAGACTAAAACAGCTTGCATGATAAAGGCGTGACAGCAATGAAAAGCTTAAAGACAAATAAAACCACTTTATACAATCTCATGCGGGATATGGCACGGGATTTGGACTGGCTGTATATTCCAGCTTTACGCAAGGTGACATTTGAAAAGGCGTATCGCCGACCGAATTTCTTTTTAAGATGGAGAAATGATGACGGAACGCATTCTCAGGCTTTCTTCTGCGCCTGCCTTGGTTGTGCAACATTAGCCATTGAATTACATGATATGGATGGACAACAACTGCATCGTGTAGTCTACAATCCATCCATCGACAACTTAATGAAGCGCGGTATGGTTGAGGACATATCGTGATTCTAACAGACTATGTGTTCCAATGGAACACATAGTTTATAGAGGGGATAACAATGAAAACTGTATCTATCATTAACTTGAAGGGCGGCGTCGCAAAGACGCTCACAACAATCAGTATGGCGCACATCCTGTCTGAAAAGCACGGGAAGCGCGTGCTGGTTATCGACAACGACAAGCAGGGCAATCTCAGCAAGGCATTCGGCGTACATAGCTACGACCATAAAAGCATCGCTGATATCATGCTGGATCGGAACATCGATCTGTCCAGCGTGATCCGGCATACACGCTATGCCCATATTGATGTAATACCTGCCAACATGATGCTTCTGACGGCAAATAAAGAGGTAATGATGGATAGCAGCAGGCCACAGCAGACCCGCCTGCGCGCTGCCCTGCGCCGGATAGCAGATCAATACGATTACTGCCTGATTGACAATGCGCCGGATATCAATATCAGCATCATCAACGCGCTGGTCGCTTCGGATGAGGTCATTATTCCTGTTAAGATTGACCCGTATGCGTTTGACGGCCTGTATGAGCTGAAGCAGCAGATTGAGGTCACGCGTGAGGAGCTGAACCCCAGCCTGCATCTGCTCGGATGTCTTATTACCTGCTTCCAGCACGCCGATGGCGAACGCCAGGGCGAGGAGTGGCTGCGGAGCAACCTGAACTGCCCTGTATTCACGACACACATCCGCTACAGCGGCAAGGTCGTTGAGAGTTCTTTTGAGGGCAAGCCCATTGCAGAGTACAGCAGCCGCAGCGGTGCGGCACATGACTACATGGATTTCGTCAACGAATATCTGGATGCGGAGGAAAGGGGCTGAGTGCATGGCATTCTCAATTACAAGCTGTCTGGACCCTGCCTCCCTTTCCGCTGCCCCGAAGAAACAGAATGACATCCAGCGCATCAGCTACTATGACCTTGTCCCGTCGGAAGATAATTTTTACTCGATGGAAGATATCGAGGAGCTGAAAGCGGCTATCGAGTTGGCTGGCCATGTGCTGCACAATCTGGTCGTTACCCCGCTGGGCGATGGGAAGTACAAGATACTGTCCGGCCACCGCCGCCATCGCGCAGTTGGAGAACTGCTGAAGGAAGGCAAGGATCAGTACGAATTTCTCCCGTGTGCGATTGAGGATATGTCGAGTGACGGAACCGGCCTGATCGGACAAACGCTTTTGATCGCCGCTAATTCCCAGCGTGAAAAGACCGCGTGGGACAAGCTGGAGGAAGTCCGTCAAATGCGGGAGATCGCCCGCAGAGCCAAGGAGCAGGGCGGCCTCCCCGGACGTGTACGCGATCTGGTGGCCAAAAGCCTGCATGTGAGCAGCAGCCGCATTGCAAAGTATGATTCAATTCTAAACAACTTGCTTTCTGAGTTAATGGTTGAAATCAAGGCTGACTGTCTGCCGATCTCCACTGCATATGAGTTGAGTACATTGGAAAGCAGTGAACAGCTGCGCCAATATGCTTTTTTCCGTGAGCATGGCAAATTACCGGAGAAAGCGGCGCAGTCCGATGTGTTCCACCGGAACACGCAGTCAACCGCAGCTCAGCCGGATGAACCGGCACAGCCTAATGTGTTCCACCGGAACACGCAGCCAGTCGCAGATCAGCCGGATGAACCGCCCCAACCTGATGTGTTCCACCAGAACACACAGCCGGTCACAGCTCAGCCGGATGAACCGGCACAGCCTAATGTGTTCCATCGGAACACACAGCCAGTCACAGCCCAACCGGACGAACCGGCACAAGCTAATGTGTTCCATCGGAACACGCAGCCAGCCGCAGCTCAGTCAAACGAATCGGCGCAGCCCGATGTGTTCCATCGGAACACACAGCCGCAAGCAGTTCAGTCAGATACCTCTCAATACCAGATAGATATTATGCAGCTCACCAACAACGAAAAGCGCAAAGCGGTCTTGGCTGCATGGCAAGAGTGGCCACTATGGGCAACTGTGCCGGAAATTGGTCTTACTGTACATCGGCTCGATCTGCCTGATGGCAGTGCTTTCACCGCAAGCTGGTACGATGGCGATGACTTTTATCCGGGTGGTGGTACTCGCAACGTAAACCGACCACGTTACCACTTGATCGGTGCAGGCGACAAACTGGCATCTGGTAGTCAGGGCGAAAGCATCTTAATCGAGCATTTACAGGCTATGCGCCAGAAAAGGATGATTGATGCGAATGAACCTGTCCGACTGCACAAAGGCCGATTTGCTACGGATCATCAAAACAATGTGCAAATATGATTTGTCCGACCGCAATCTGCAACGGGCCTTAAATGATTTAGAATGGGAGAAGGAGCGAGATCGGTTTGACCGTGCGGATCAGGCGCTGCAAGCCTCGTCTGTCGCATACCAGAGGTATATTGAATTGCTGAAACCGTATGAGGGCATGCCGCTCACGGAGGTGCCGATGGACGTTTTGCAGCAGGCTGATGCTGCGCTGGCTGAGTCACACGCTGCGAATAAGCAGTGGGCGAAGTTGATGGGAGTGAAAATGAAATGAGCCTAAAGCCGATCCTGTTTAACACCGAAATGGTGCGCACGCTGATAGAAGGTCGAAAAACGGTCACGCGGCGGGTGGTGAAGCCACAGCCAGAGGGACGCCCAGTTCCGATGCCAGCGGATAGTTGCTGGCCGGGTTATTTTGCTATTCAAGGCACAGAAAGGGTTGTCCGGCCGCCGTACCAGCATGGAGATGTGCTGTATGTGCGGGAGACATGGGCGAAAAACCCCTTTGGAGAAGGATATATCTATCCGACCGAAGTGGCCGGAGCAGGGCAAAAGTGGCGGCCGTCCATACACATGCCGCGCAAGGCCGCCCGTATCTTCCTACGGGTGACCAGCGTTCGGGTCGAACGGTTGCAGGCGATCACCGAAGAAGATGCCAAGGCAGAGGGCGCAGAGAAAATGCACCCATGCACAGACCCGGAGACAGGGAAAACAGCTTTTCTTCTGCATGAAAACGGAACATACCGCGCCGGGTTCTCCCAAATATGGGATAGCACCATACCAAAGCGCCCAAGTCTGTTCGAACGATATCTGTATTATTGGGAGTATAACCCTTGGGTGTGGGTGATTGAGTTCGAGCGGATCGAAAAGGAGTTAGTCAAATGAAATATAGTCAGGAAACGTATGAAAAAGCGCTGGCATCGCTTGCGAAACTGCGTGAACAGTCAACGAACGAAAGTGAGCGCAATACCATTGATTTTATCGCAGAAGCGGTTGCGGAAAAGGCGGATCGTGATGTTTCAGACCCGACACCGCTGACCCGCGAGCAGCTCCGGCAGATGGTCGGCCGCTGGGTCTGGGTGGTGGTCAATTACGCGAACGCAGAGACATCCTACAAGTGTGACGGCTGGGCGAAGATTGTGACCTATGGCACGGTCGCTTACTTCGACCAAAGCTTGAAAGTATCCGAATTGGGTACGCGGTTTCAGGCATACACGCAGCCGGTCAGTAATTTCGGTGTACGCACCGTGTCGAGAAAGGAGGATGTGGAGCATGCAAAACCCGAGTAAATTTCCGTATAAGTGCTGCACGCATTACAGCAAGCAGGGCTATGATGAGGGCTATCTCATGCTGCCAATCTTCCGCGATTTGGAATATAAAAAAGAGAAGGATCGGCTCGACCTTGCTCAGCAGCTGGCGAAAAAACAGCAGGATGCAACCCAACGATATATTGAGATCATGCGACCTTATGTGGATAAGCCGATTTTGTCTATCCCAAAAGATATCATGGGGAAAGCAACCGCAGCCTTGGAAGAAGCGAAAGCGGCAGATCGACAATGGCGTAAATTAGTGAGGGTAAAAGCATGAAAGAAAACTATCCGCTGCGGATTGCCAAAGTTTTCATTTCCATCATAATCACCATAGTTGTTCTTTTGTTTGTTTTCGCAGCTTTTGCAATTCTTCTTTCCGGGAGCGAGACAAGACTGACAGAAGGTGAAGTTTATGATAAGAGCTTTACTGCAGCACATTCCCAAACGCTCATGCTTCCAATTGTACATTCAAATGGGAAAACAACATATACGACCATGATACCGTATATCCGAAATTATCCGGATACATATTCTATTTCTATTCGAGATTTTCAAGACGGGGAATGGATAACAGAAACGTACTATGTTTCCAAAGAAGTATACAACGATGTAGAGATTGGTGACATATTTAAGTATGAAATAGGCAGGGATTTAGAAGAAGCTCCATACACACAAGCGAGACAATAAAAGAGGCGAAATTAAATTTTCTTTGTGTGTTAAATGATAAT
>DXEF01000026.1 GCA_019115085.1 Candidatus Agathobaculum pullicola
GACCATGAAGGGTGGCCACGAGTGGTGGAAGTATGTGTATGACGAGTATTACGACTGTGTAATTTGCCCGGAGTACCAGACGCTGACCTACCGCACCACCAACCGGGATGGATACCGGGAGTACAGGAGTAATCCGAATATCTGCGTCAACTGTCCCACCCGCCATTTGTGTACCCATTCCAAAGACTGTGTCAAAACGGTACAGCGGCACCTCTGGAAAGACTACGAGGACTTAGCCGACGACGCCCGCTATACGCCAAAATACCGGAAACTCTACAAACGGCGGAAGGAGACCATTGAACGGGTCTTTGCCGATGCCAAGGAAAAACACGCCATGCGTTATACGCAGTACAGAGGCTTGGCTCAGGTGTCCAACTGGGTGAAGCTCAAATTTGCTGCCATGAATCTCAAAAAACTAGCCAGATGGTTGTGGAAGGAGAAGCTCTCTTCATTTGTTTTTATCCTCTTTTGCCCTCTATACGCAAGAAACCCGGTCCATGCTTGATGCATGAACCGGGTTTCTCGACAGACTGAAATCCTGCGTCATAGTGACGCAGGATTTTTTCTGTGCATGTAGGAATAACGGCATTATTTTTGGTTTTCCTTGCGAAGCATTTTCAGTAACTGCATTGGGGATTCCTTCTCCTGCGCAGCTGAGCGATTCTCCCGCTGTGCTTCCACCAGCTCTGTCCGAAGGACCGCAATGTCACGCGGCGCATCCACCGACAAGCGCACACGCCCTTGCCCTATTTCCTGAACCGTAACGACAATCCGATCCCCAATCGTAAGCGACTGGCCTTCTTTTCGCTGCAAGATCAGCATGCTCCATCATCCTTCTTTCCCAATGATGAAAGTAAGCACCGCATCTCATATTCGTCCAGAATTACCTGCCGCGCTTGCCTTGTCTGGTCGTTCAACACCACCGGACAACGCAGGTTGACCGTACTCTCGGAAATCGGATTTTCCACTCTACACAACACATAATAGCACAAATCTTCGCTTTTATCGACACCCAATCGCTGCAACTCCTCCTGCGGCAGCGTAGGGCGATATTCCGGCATTACCATAAAAGGATTGAGCAGTGTAAATGCCAAAAATGGCGTTTTTACACTTTGTAGGCATAGCAGGAAGTCCTCCTCTTCTGAAAAAGAGAGGAGGACAAATTCCTTTTCCTGTTCAAACCCAAACAGTCCATCCGAAAAACGAAGCGTTGTACTGTCATCAATATTCAACTCACCAAAATATTTGGTTTGTATTTTCATATATCGCTCCTTATCAAGCCCGTTCGTCTAACGGCTCATATTCCGGATCCGAGGACGGCGGAACATAAATCGGCCCACCAACATACTTGATGATGACATCAGGCTGCTGGGTAACGGTAAACTCAATATTGCCCGGAATGAATTCAACATTTCCATTATCCATTCGCCAATCAAAATTGAGCTTATCCATCTCGTACCGAATATTAAGTTCTCCGCCATCCCATGAAATATCCGGCCCGGTAGTAGGAAGCCACTTCATCGCAAAATCTGTATTGACCTGTTGCGATTCCATCGCAAACTGAGAAATCAACTGTTCTCCGATCTTTGCTTCCAACAGTAAATCACCCCGACGCGCATAGGTTGCAGTGGTGTCATAAACCGCTTGTTGGCCGCGCTGCGCAGCCTGTTCGATGCTCCGCATCGCAGTCGGTGAAACCGAATTACGTGCCTCAAAAGTATCAATATTCACTTTGATCGGCTTGCTTCGGATCTGCAAGCCTCCCTGATTTCTTGAAATCTCCAAATCAACCGTTGACCGCTTATAATCCAACCTTGCATGATTAACTTTCATCTCCAGTTCTATCGGAACCGTTTTAATTTCTATTAATCGCTCCATTCACCCATCACTCTTTCCCTTTTATTTCTGCCGAATTCTGTTAGCTCATATAATCAATAAAAGATTGCGACAAGATATCATTTCCCACACGAAGTGCCGCATTGTAGCTATACTGAGCATATGCAAACGTAGTCAGCGCATCGGCCAGATCCACTCGATCCAAGCCCTCAAATTGCGTTTGTAGTGTATCGCCAGTCGAGGTCAAGCGCGTATCATTGGATTTAAGAAACTGTGCCTGCGTATCCAGCTTTGTCCAATTAGAGCGAAATTCTGAGTTAGAGTCCTGCATCTTGTCAAACAAAGCCGATGCACGTTCCTGATCATCCGTACTTAATTCGCCCGTCTCAGGATTTGCACGAGTGTAGATTTCGCCAAGTTCAGAAATGATGCCAATCATATTGTTTTGGACACCATTTTCATCCTTTCCATACCCCAGCAGGCCAACGCCGGAAATAGCGGAATTAAATGCCGTCGACGGCACGACTTGCTCATTTTCATCCAACTGCATACCAAGACCAATGTCTACATATGCAACCTCCTTGGCCATTTCATCAAAAGCCGCTTCATTAGCTGGATCGTTTACATCCAAGCCGCGAAATAGCAACTTGCCGTCCTTAAGTTCAAACGGGGCATTATCACCGTCTGCACCCGCGAAGACGAACTTCTCACCATACTGCGCATTGAGCGTTTGCACCATGCCTTCTGCAATGCTCTTAAGCGTTTCGCCCAATTGCACACGCGCGCCTGCCTTGCTGTCGTCCTGTCCCTGCTCGGCCGCATCCAGTGCATCCCGATACTGATCCTGTAGTTTCTGCAAACTGCTGCCTGCCGCCTCGAATTTGCTGATCATTTCCTCGCTCATGCTCTTGTGCGCAGTATTGCGGGCATAGGCCGAATGCAGACGGAAGGACTGCGTTGCCAAAGACGGAGACTCCGCATAAGACGAAAAACGCCGTCGTGTTAACACAGTGTTCATCGACTGAAACTGATTAAGCGTTGCCCTCGCCAAATGGCCGCGGTAGGTACGCAATGTACCGTTTGTCGTAACACGTATCATATTATTTTCACTACTCCTTTCTGTTAGCGTCCAACAATGCCCATACCGTTGATAACCTTATCCATCGCTTCATCCAGCGCAGTCATCAATCGGCAAGCAGCTGCGAACGATTTTTGATATTGCAGAAGGTTAATACCCTCATCATTCAGGTCCACACCCGACACGCTGTCACGGCTGGTGTTGATTTCATCCGCCGCCGTTGCATAGGTTTCATAAATCGTCGAAGTCGTGTTGATATGTGAGCCCAGAACGCCCTCCATATTGGAATAGCAGCTCTCCAAATTACCCTGATAAATATTGGAAGACGCCACTGCTCCACCAATCTTGCCGGCCCCCATTTTAAAATCATCCGTCGCAGCACCCTGATCATCGGTAATCTGAATATCAGTAACCAAGCTGCACAATACCCCGTTGTCAATATCACCGTCATTGGCCGTCATTGTGATCGACCCATTGTTAACAGTTACATTGGCAAACTGCGTCAAATTGGGATTGCCTCCAATAGCAGCCTGCAGATTTGCCAGCGTTGCATCCGCATCCGCACCAGATGTAAAATTAACCGTGACAGTATGCTTCTGATTCATGCTGTCAATATACGTGATTTGCGCCTGCAGGTTTTGACCTGCTGCCCCCGTTTGCTCTAACTTGCCGCTAGTAAACGGCGTATCATCTTGCCGTACAATATCAGTTGCCTGATAATTGTGCGCTTCGTTCAAAATATTCTGGAATCGGTTGATATTATCGTTTTCCGAGCTGACCGCGTCAGGCTTAGTAGAAGGCACAATCGTTGTCTCGCCGGTCTGCCATTTATCCGATAGCGAGATGTTGGATGCTGTAATCAGCTTTGTGGGGTTATCCGGATCATCTCCATCCGCAACGAATAGGTTTCCTGCTCCCTCGACACCCAAGTCAGCAAGCGACTCTCCGTTCGCGTTCGTGGTATTGACACGGTTCATCTCGGTAGCGAATTTATTAGCCAGCATATCCAGCGACCGCATATAATACGGAATACCGCGGATGCTTCTATAGGCGGCATCCGTGCTGAATTCACCGGATCCGACCAACATCTGACGGGTCGACTCAAGCGCACCGTATCCCATGCCGTCCGTAACCGCACCTTCATTGCTGAGCACTGCTGCGGTAGCCTTCTGACTGGTGAAGGAGATTTGCGAACCAGCCGGCAACTCCATTCTTGTGATATTGAGCGCATCCTCACCCTGCTGCTGAGACACCAGACTGACACCCGTATTTGTCGGAATTACTGTAAAGCGATCCTTCAGTGTTGCATTCTGCTCCAAAGCCGTCTGTAGATTCTGAATGGTTGCTGCTCTGGCTGCCTCCACCGCATTCTGATTATTCGGATCGGTTGGCGCGACTACATTAAACATGAGATCGACAGAATTTTTATTTCCTGCCGCATCGGTATAATTGACCGTAATTGTTTCCTGATAGTTCGCTGCCAACGCTTTGTCAAAATACAATCCACTGAGTGTAAAGCGAGAGGAGGTGTTAGAGGTCTGAATTCCATCCGGATCATGCAGTTCACTGATATTCAGGAACATATCCGGATCGCCCTCGACCAGACTGATATCCGCGCGGTTGATGCCGTCAATCAGCGTCTGTCCCGGCTTGCCAGTCGTGTTGTCCACCAGCTTGATGGTCAGCTTTTCGACTTCAACGCCCGCGCCGACATCTTCTTTGCCATAGGTGACATCAATCTTCATGTACTCAGAGAGCGTGTCGATCAGTGTGTTACGCTGATCCCGCAACTCAAGTGCTGAATCTCCGTTGATGTCCGCGATACGGATCTGCTCGTTGAGCTCCTGAATCTTTGTCAGCACGTTATTGGCATCTTGAACATTCTCATTGTACTGCTGCAGAATATTATCATAAACCTGCTGCAGTTTGGATGCGCTGGCATTCAGCAGCGTACATATATCCTGCGCGGATTCACGCATCAGTGTTTCAAATTCCTGTTCACCCACATGGCTGCCCAGCTCACTGATACGACCGAACAAGTCCTGCAGTTGTGTTACAATGCCCTCTTTATTGACATTGTTGATAACGCTTTGCACCTGATCGAGCACGTTGAGCGTGGCATCGGTCGAGCCGACACTCGACATTTCCTTGCGGAAACGAATATCCAGATACGGATCGCGCAACTGCGACACGCCTGCGAGCATTACGCCTGAGCCAACCGAAGCTGAACTGCTGGAATGATACAGGCCCGAAGTATTTGTAATAAAACTATATTGATCGAGCTGCTGACGGGTATATCCCGGCGTGTTGATATTGGAAATGTTTTGTCCGGTTACATTGAGTGCCATCTGGCTGGCAATCATACCGAGACGCGCTACTGTAAATTCACCAAAAGTCGCCATATCGGCGGTACCTCCTCTTCAGTCAAGCATGGAAATCCGTGTGCGCACCGCTGACAGAAGCTGTGTGCTCCCTCGTCTGCACCGGATCAAATCCCAGATTCGTCATCATACCTTCCACTTCATGCAGGCTGCATTCCAAAGCGGAGCGTGCCACTTCGGCAGCACCTTGCAACACGCTGTACTGCGTATTCAGCGCCTCTCCGGCGGCCTTGATCTCCTGACGCAGCGCCTCATCCGGCACATGCTCGGGCAACTCCGCCAGCCGAATGTTTTCCAGCCCCAACTTTGTCTGGAGCTTGACTCTGCGCTGGTCCGCATTTCGCAACGCCAGCGACAGCGCCTGCTCCTTTTTCATGCACTCGCCCAGTTTTTCTAGGTCATCCGTGCGTACAGCGGCTGCAACGGCCTTCTGTGTATCCGTCAAGTCCTCCAATGTGCGTGTAAGGTCACGAATCAGCTTTAACATATCCTGAAAGCTGTCCGTCATCAGTACGCACCTCCCAACAGCATGATATGCGCTGCCAGACTGTCAATGTTGATTTGATATTCACCATTTAAAATCTGCTGCCGAACCTGCGACACCTCTTCGGATTGCTGCGTCCGCACCTCTTGCGCGAGGCGGCTGGACAACTCCAGAGAAAAACGCTGTTCCTGAGAATAGTGTGTGGCTTTCAATTCCACACTGTCATATTGTCCGGAAGAGCGGTATTGCCCCTCCACACTTTCCATTTGCATGTGTGGTCTCTGGAGAGGGGTCATTCCTCCTGTTTTTGAAACCATCATCATCGGTCAACTCCTCTGTTCCTCAATACTACCACATAGCTTTTGTTGCTACAGATATCTATTTTATCGGAAAGAAAAAAAAAAAAATAAGCGTTAAACCATATTTTTGTTTAACGCTTATTTAATTTATTTTGAACGCTATTTCAGAGATGCGAGTTACTTAAATGCCTTACCAGCAAACCGGCAATATTTTCGCATGATGCCTGCTGCATCACCGCACCAATATTGTGGGCAACCATTGGCATACCGTAAACCACGCAGGAGTCCTTATCCTGCCCTATCGTATAGGCGCCCTGCTTGCGCATTTCCAGTAGCCCCTTTGCACCATCGCTTCCCATGCCCGTCATAATAATACCTACCATGTGGCATTGGACATTCTGCGCCATCGACAGAAACAGCGCATCCACCGATGGGCAATGCCCGCTGACCTTTTCCCCGGGCAGGCAGGAAACCGTATATCGATTGCCGCTGCGCACCACGCGCATCTGCTTGTCGCCCGGCGCAATCAGCACCCGACCACGCACAATTTCATCGCCGTGCTCCGCTTCTTTGACTTTCATCCGGCAGATACGATCCAGTCTTTCCGCATACATCTGGGTAAATCCAGGCGGCATATGCTGCACTATCACCATGCCCGGAATATTAGCAGGCAAACGACGCAACACCTCCAGTGTTGCCTCTGTTCCTCCGGTCGACGCACCCAGGCCGATGATCACATCAGTGGGTGCCGCACCCATTTTAAGCGGCAGCGACGTTATCCGGTTCGTGGAAACCGCCGGCCGCAGCGGCGGGCGACGCACCCGCGCACACGAAGCGACAACAATCTTATTGGCCAACGCCTCAATAAACCGATCATTTCCTTCGGCACCGTCCGGCTTTCTCACAAAATCCACCGCGCCAACTGCCATTGCATCAAAAACACGCAGATTCAAAGACGAAACCAAAATAATCGGAATTGGATGAATCGGTAAAATATCCTTGACAAAATCAATACCGTTCATCCCCGGCATTTCTACATCCAACGTCATGACATCCGGATTGAGTGTGGGGAGCTTTTTGCGCGCATCCATTGCGTTGAATGCTTCCCCCACTACTTCAATATTAGGATACTTCGCCAGTCCATTCTGAATGATACGGCGTGCAAGCATTGAATCATCCACAATCATTACACGAATTTTCTTCGTGTCAAATCCCATTGTCCCCATCCTTTCAAGCCTTTTGGAATGTCGCCGGGCGCAAAATGCGATACGGGCTGTCCTTGCTGATATTCTCCGAATGGCCAATCAGCAGATATCCACCCGGATTACTTGCATCGTAAAACCGCTGTATCAACGCATCCTTGGTCGGCTGGTCAAAATATATCATAACATTCCGGCAGAAAATTACATCGAATTTTAGTTTGAACCGAATTGGATCCATTAAGTTGAAAGTCCGGAAAATGACATTCTTGCGGATCTCCGGCGTCACGGTATAAAGCCCACTGCCATCTTGCCGCCTGACAAAGTACTTCCTGCGCCATTCGGACGGGATATCCGCCGGAAGTTCATAAGCAGGATCCCGCGCTTTCGCTAAGGCCCGCTGTGAGATATCCGTGGCCAGTACACGCGTATCCCATGCCGCGGCATGCGTACCGAAGTACTCCTTGAGACACATGGATATATTATATGGCTCTTCGCCCGTCGAACAGCCGGCACTCCAAATCGAAAGCATCTTTTTGCCCGCGTTGCGCTTGGTAATGTCCGGCAGAATCACCTTCATAAAGAAATCGTAGTGATCCCTCTCGCGCATGAAGTAAGTATAGTTTGTCGTCAGCTTATTAATCACAAAATCAACCTGCTCTTTGTCTTTTTTATTGAGCAGATCGTTTACAAAATCTTTGAAACTGGTATAGCCCTGCGCCTGCAAGGAAGCGGACAGCCGGCTGTTGATGAGCAATCGTTTCTGCTTCAGGTTAATCCCGTAATTGTCCTGCATAAAGCGAACCATTCGTTGGAAATCCGAATCAGATAACTGCATCATATCTCAACACCCCTTTTGCATGTATTTTGCAAAGCCGTTTTCAGCTTTGCAGCAGCAGCGGACAATCCAGAACCAGCATGGTACCTGATCCATCCGGCATTGCACACATGCCCGAAACATATTTCTGCGCATTATGCGCCGGCATCGGCAAAATGGTTTCCACCGGTATATCAATGATTTGATTGACCGTATCCACCAAAATACCTATCTGCATATCGTTTACATTTAAAACAATAATGCAATCGGTATCAATCGACATAAGACTAAGGCGCAAACGCATATCAATAAGCGGGATTGTCTGTCCTCGCAGATTGATGATTCCGCGCACATAATCCGGCACCATCGGGATTTTTGTAATGGGGTAATTGGTGATAATTTCAATGACACTTTCCGCTTCGATGCCAAACATCAGGTTATCGGTCTGAAAGGTCAGATATTTTTTAGTCACAACTTCGTTTAACTCTTTTTTATTCAGCGCAGCCATCTGCTCATCTTCTGTAGCAAACAGCATATTTTCATCAGACATGTTTGACTCACTCCTTCTCCGGTGCACGTTTGCCGATCAATATCCCGCAAAACCGGCGTTTGATGTAAGCAGGCTGGCAACATCCAGAATCAGACTGATATTGCCGTCTCCCAAAATGGTGCAGCCGACAATACCCGCTTCCTTAATTCCAAAGCTGTTTAGATATGTCGGCAAAGGCTTGATGACCACCTGCTGCTCACCAAGCAGTTCATCAACAAACAGGCAATAGGAGCTTTCACTGGTTTCCACCCACACAAAGATTCCATCGTCTGTTTTTCTTGCCCTGGGCTCCAATCCGTACAGTTCATGCAGCCGCACGACCGGATAGAAATTATCCATCTTGCCGATCATTTCGCCCTGCATTGCATCATGGATGATATCTGACTCGGACGCATTGAAGGACTGACGAATAGTCTGCAACGGAATGGTAAAGATCGAATCGCCAACCGCAACCTCCATGCCGTCCATAATTGCTGTGGTCAGCGGGATTTTAAGCGTCGTGCATGTGCCTTTACCAAACTCGCTGGTCATCAACACAGTACCCGCGACCGACTCGATGTTCTTTTTCACCACGTCCATACCAACGCCGCGACCGGAGAATTCGGTAACCTCCGTATTGGTCGAAAATCCCGGCATCATCAGGAAGTTCAAGATCTCGCGCTGGCTGTAATCGACATCCGGGCTGGCAAGTCCCTGCTTAATGGCCTTGCGCAGAACCGCATCGCTGTCCACGCCCGCGCCGTCATCCTCAATTCGGATGATCACCTCACTGCCCGTATTCTGCGCGGACAGGATAATTTCTCCCTCCGGATTTTTTCCCGCTGCAATACGCGTCTCCTCATCAGGCTCAATGCCGTGATCCATGGAATTTCTCACAATGTGCATGATGGGGTCGCTAATCGCATCCACAATCGTCTTATCGATTTCGGTATCTTCGCCAATAATCGTCAGATTTGCCCGACGTCCCAGTTTCTGACCCATATCACGGACGATGCGACGCATTTTCTGGAATGTACCAGATACCGGAACCATACGCAGCGACATGGAGATGTCCTGCAATTCGTCGGTCAGCTTGCGCAGCTGACGGGCGGACTTATTAAAGTTATCCAGCTTAGCCGCATCCATGCCTTTCAGGTCAGGCGAAGCAGTTACCATAGCCTCAGTGATAACAATTTCTCCTACCACAGCCATAAGCTGATCCAGCTTGGATAGGTTGACGCTGATAAGGCTCTGCTTGATCTGGTGGTGGGCCGGATTCTGTGTGCCGCTTGCATCGGTTTTTGTAGTCTCCGCCGACTCCACTTTCCTTTTCACCGCCGGAGCCGGCTCCTTTTCCGTAGACTCCGCGACCTTGCTTGGCTCACTTACCGCTTCCGCCTGTGCCGCAGCCTCCTGCGGCGGCTCCTCATCGATTTCCTGATAGGTCTTGACAAAACCCAATCCACCAACCACCTGAATGGCCTGCTTGCGGTCATCGTCCGAGCTAAAGTGCATCACAAATCCGTTCTCAGAAATGGATTCGGACAGCGACGAATCAGTTTCCAGTCCTTCCGGCTCATAGGTAAACTCATGTATGCACTGATCCTTGACATCATTGACCGCCATAAAGGCACGCAGGTTTTCCATTCCGCAGCCCGCATCCAGAAATACGCGCAACGAATACCGATGGTTAGCATCCGCGCCGCTGGTCTTCACCGCAGAAGCTGCCTGCGCAGGCTGTGTCTGCGCCTGCCCCTGCGCTTCGGCAGTCTCTCCGTTAATTTTGTTGATGAACATATTAATTGCATTTAGGAAATTGTCGATATTGTTAGAAAGAGGTTCTCCGTTCTCGATCTTGCTTACTTCATTGCGGAAGTAATCAATCGACTTAAACAGCAGGTCAAACAGCTGCGGTCGATCCTGTTCCGGAACAACCTCCATCGTATTTTCACGAATCAGATAGAACAGATCCTCAATCCGATGCGCAATTGTCATCAGAGGTTCAAATTCCATCATTGCCGCAGACCCCTTCAGGGTGTGCATGATTCGGAAGATTTCGTTTACGTCGTCTTCTGAAAGCGTGTCTGCCTGCTCGGCTGACAACATAATATTATCAAGCTGTTCCAGCAGTGTATTTGTTTCATACAAGTACATTTCCAGAACGCTATCGCTGTTATTTTCCATAAAATAAACGCCGCCTTTCTGAATTTTTAAATAACCGTGTTTATTTTAAATTCGACCAAATACGGCAGGAATTAAGACAGCACACAAAACATTACAGAAATTTCTATGGAAACGGAGCCTTACTATGCCAAATATTGCAAGCGTGACCAATCCTGTTCCGGGTCAGGAAGGCAATACATACCGATCGCCAATCACGCCCAACGACACACAAATTCAAAACATTCCCGACCCAACGCGCGTTGGGCGTGCGGATGCCCGGTCTGACCGTCAGGACACGGCCAATATGGATGTCGGACGCCGCTACGACTCCTATTTTCAAACATTTCTGCAGGCGCTGCGCTCCTCCGGCTCGATCACCGAAACCGCTGCGCGTTTTCTGATCGCCCATTCGGGTACTCTGGTGCTCTCCGGCCTTTCCCAAGGCATTGCGCAAGAGCTTTCCCAATTCATGCAGATGCTCAGCGTTGGGCCGGACGAACTGCTTGCCCTGCTGCAAAACCAGATGACCTCCGGCGCCCGCTTCAGCGGCAAGCTGTTTGATGCACTACGGGATGTTTTGCAGCGCAACCCATCTGCCGGTCTGCAAAACGATATACTGCAGTTTCTCAAGCGGTTTAACGATTTTTCATCCACCTCGCATATCGAACGTAATTTGGAGCGCACGATTCGGCAAATGGCATGGTTTATGCCCAGCCGCTTTAGCAGCACGCTGGAGGGGCACGCTGCCCAGTTGCGGCAGCTGCTTGCGCAGGGCGACCGAGGCGGTGTACTGCAACTGATGCAGGGCACCATTCTCCCCTTCCTTTCGGACTACGTTTCACAGATGCACGACCGCGGTATCGCCCGCAGCCTACTGAGCCTGCTGATTCTCGATATCGCCCGCTACGAAAACGGAAATCCGCAATCCATGCTGCAATCCTTTTATCAGCTGCTCGGCTATTCCTCCATGAAGGAGCACTTCGGCCAGATGGACAGTACGCAGTTGATTCGTCTGCTGCAAGAGAGCGCGGCCTCCATTAACAATACCAATAATCCGATTGCCGACCATCTCTCACAGATGTCTGCTGCCGCTCTGCGCAGCGATGTCAGCGCGGAACTTCGGCAAACCTTCCAAGCGCTCATTGATTCCATTCTGGTCAATCAGAGCGTCTATATGCCGCTGGCGCACGCCATGCTTCCGGTAGAGATGAACGGTAGAATGATGTTCTCCGAATTGTGGGTCGATCCAAACGCAGAAAGCGAAACCGACTCGTTCTCGCAGGAGAAATCCATGCGCATGCTGCTCAAGTTTGATATACAAGAGTTGGGCATGTTCGATCTGGTGCTTACCTATCATGACGGCACTGTGGACGCTTCGCTGCATTGCCCACCGCATTTGGAGAAATTCACTGAGCTGTTTGAGCGAAAAATGGCGGCAATGGCCGAACAGGACGGCCTGAAGGCGGCGGCCATGCGCGCCTCCCCCATGAGGCAGCCGCTTGCTATTTCCGAGGTATTCCCCAAAATATTTGAAAGGAAGGACAGCATCAATGTCGCAATATGATGGCAGTCGCAAGGCGGTAGCCCTGCAATACGAAAACGGCTCACCGGCCCCCGTTGTGGTCGCCTCCGGTATGGGCTATCTTGCCGAAAAGATCGTTGAGGTTGCTGCGGAAAACGGCGTTCCTATTTATGAGGACACCTCGCTGGCCACGATGCTTTCCCAATTGCAGCTCGGTCAGGAAATCCCGGAATCATTATATCGGTTCATCGTGGATGTGTATGTATATTTCCTGCATTTTGACCCTAACAACCCGCAAAAACCGCGCGTTCCGGTTTCCGCGGACACTGCGGTATCTGACAAGGAGGCGTCTGAAACATGAACCGAAGAGTAGCAGAAACGGAAAAATTCGTTTTTCTGGATGATAACCACCAAACGCTTGCCAGCGCTGTTCTACTCGGACAGCAAGGGCAGATCAAATCATTCCGATTGATTTATGCCCCGAACTGCGATTTACAAGCGCTCTCATCCTTTAACGTACTGAGCGTGAATTCCACTGAATTTATGGCTTGGCGCGGCAGGATTCAGCAAATCCGCGGCGACGTTCTGGATTTTGTTGCAGAAGAGAGAATCGATTCTCATCTGCGCAGACAGTTGCGCATCCCCATGGCATTTCGCACCTATCTCTATCCGCTGAAAGGCCATAGTACCCGCCTTCCGATTATCAGCAAGGATATCAGCTGCGGCGGCATCGCTCTGTATTGCGTTACCCCACTTCAGACCGGTGCAAAGTTTGAAATTGCGCTTCCTTGCACCAATCCCCCTCTAATTGTTCGTCTTGAAGTGCTTCGGGTTCTGTCCAAAGAAAAGAATCTGTATTCCTGTCAGTTCATTGATCTTCTCCCTCAGGAGGAGGCCATGATTCAGGAAAGCATTTTTGAATATGACCTACACCATCACACTGCGTAGGCCGATCGCGAATCCAAAAAGAAAAGGTGTTGTAAAAGATTATGATGCACTTTAGAAAAACTATTTTCCCTCTTCGGAAACGCGTATGCGCGTTGCTGCTCTGCCTATGCATGCTGCTAGGCTTTTTACCCGTTTTTACCCCGACTGCGCAAGCGGCGGAGTCCAACTACTATCTGGACCGACTGGTCGCGTGGAACATTATGCGTGGCGACCAGTACGGTAATCTGGAGCCGGATCGCTCCATTACCCGTGCGGAATTTGTTACCCTGCTCAACCGCACCTTCGGCTATACCAAGACCGGTGCTCAGCCGTTCCGCGATGTGGTAACCCGCGACTGGTATTATGACGATATCAGCACGGCCTATACCGCCGGATATTTTCAAGGCACCTCCAAATCGACCGCTTCTCCCAATGCGACACTGACGCGTGAGGAAGCGGCCACCATGCTGTGCCGCAACCTGATGCTGCAGCCCGTTTCTGGCGAAAATCTGTCGTTTACGGACAGCCGTCTGGCCAGCAGTTGGAGCCGCGGCTACATCAAAGCTGCTGCGGACGAGGGTATTCTGCGCGGCGATCCCAGCGGAACATTCCGTCCTCTCGACAACATCACCCGCGGTGAGGTCGCCATCATGCTGGTTCGCGTTATCGGCACTCCCATTCAGAATCCCGGCACCTACTCAACCAGCGTTGCGGGCAACCTGATGGTCTCCACCTCGGGCGTTACGCTTGAAAATATGACCGTTACCGGCGATCTGTATATTACAGGGGGCGTGGGACTGGGATATGTCACGCTTAATAACGTCACTGTATACGGTAAAATCATCGCCAGCGGCGCCGGCGAAAGCAACAAGGGCGACTGCAGTATCATCTTGAAAAACTGCACTGCCCCAGAGATGATCGTCGACAGCCCGTCCAACCAGTATGTCACCATCCGTTCGGTCGGCAACACCGATATTGATAAGGTGTATGTCCGTACTCCTACCTATCTGGAGGGCAAATCCACAGGGCGGCACGGCTTCCTGTATATTGAGGTAGACGGTGAACCGGGCACACGTCTCGATTTGGCCGGCAATATCCACGAGGTTGTCACTGTATCTCCGGAATCCGAAATCAACGTCGGCAGCGGCACAGTGGAAAAGATGACCGTCGATGAAAACGCGGTAGACTCCACCGTAACGATTGCGCAGGGCGCGGTAGTTGAGGAGTTGAATCTGGATACTGGAACAAATGTAACCGGTAAGGGCGATATCAGCACCCTGAACGTCAATGCACCGGGCTGCAAGGTGGAAATGCTGCCGGATGACATCAATATCCGTCCCGGCATCACCGCTGACATCAACGGCATGACGATGGACAGCACGCTGGCCGATCAGATGTCTGATTTCCCCCGCATTTTGAGCGGCTATCCGCGCATGGATGACGTTGCGCCGACACAGGCTGAAACCTCGTTCATGACCAACAAGCCCGGTACCCTTTACTGGGCGGTTCGTCTGAGCGGTGACGGTGCGATGGCTGCCAGCGACCTTATCAAGCCGCCCTCCTACGGCGCAAACATTGTCAAAAACGGCAATCTCGCTGTGAAGGACGCAAACGAAGTGCTTTCTCAGGCAATTAACGGCTTGAAGATTGACACTTCCTATGTTCTGTCCGCTGTATTGGTAGACAGCCGCGGCGACCAGAGCATCGTCAAGAGCGTCTACTTCACCACTCCGGATAACAGCAAGCCCGATTTTGCCTCCGGATATCCGAAGGCAACCACCATCGAGGATACTTATGTTGACTTTGATGTGGCAACCACCAAGACCTGTACCCTTTACTGGGCAATCTATAAAAAGGGCATGCCTGCCCCCACCGCAAACGATTTCAAGGACGGCTCGCTGAGCGGTGCAATCGATTCCGGCAGCCGCAAGATGATCCGCAGCGAAGAGGATAGCATCCGCATGGGTGACATCATCGAAACCGCCAAGAACGCGCTTGCTGAGCTGACGGAATATGATGCCTTCTTCTTCCTGACCGATAACGTCAACGACTCGACTGTGAAGAAGGTTTCGATCACCACCGCTGACCGCACTCCGCCGGAGTTCCTCAACAACTACCCACGCATCTCCAAGATCGACAAAACCGCGCTGACCGGTGAAGCCGCCATCAACGAGGACGGCAAGGTCTACTGGGCAATCGTCAAGCACGGTGTGGATTATCCGGTAGAAAATGCCGCATTGGATGATGACGCTGCCCGAGAGCTTGACCATAAGCTGCAAATCAAGGGCGGCATGTACGCACTCAAGAGCGGTTCCTTCACTGCCAAGGCAAATACTGCCTCATCGTTTAATATGACCGGTCTGGAGGCAGAAACCGCTTATGACATCTATTTTGTCGCTGAAGATAACTCTGGTAACCTGTCTGACATTAAGGTTTTAGAAAATGCCAAGACACTGGATACCACCCCGCCGGAATTGATGGAGCTACGTTTCTCCCAAGCCAACGACGAAGGGATTCCGCTTGCGGATACCGACATTACGCTCGTGTTCAGCGAGGATATCTACAGCACGCAAACCAAGTTGTCACTGGTGGAAATGTACGAATCCGACAGGGAGACGTTTGATGTTGCCGGCAGCAAGGATGGCGAAACCGTTACATGGTCGTCCATCATCGACGGAATGTTCACTCTCAATAATCTGGATATCACCGACCCGGATAAAAAGGTTCCATTGGATCTTGGCTCTCCCTCCGGCAAGGAGAATATGACGGTTTCCCTCAATGAAAACGGTCAGACAGAAGTCACCTTCCATAATATTGCGCTCCCGCTGCTCAGCGGCACACGGTATCAGTTCGTTCTCAACTTTATTACCGACTCTTCCAACAACAATATGGGCCGGAATACCAAGTCTGATGAATTCCGCATCATGGACGCACAGGTGGACTTTAATGAACTGGAGATCGTCACTATTACTCCGCAAGGAAGCCCATCCGTTTCTGTGGATACCACATTCTCCATGATCCCCTATGCCAACAGCACCGCTAATGCGTCAGCAAACACCCGATACGACCTGATTATTGCATCGGATACCACGATCTCTTTCAATATATACCGTCGATTGCATACGGATGACGATTCTGGCGTATGGCAACAGGTCAACAAAAACGGCCCAATCTCTATTGTCAATCCGCCGGCTGAAAAATGGTCCGGCAGAAGTTATAACAAGGATATTGAAGGCTTGACAGAGCCTGAGCAGTATCCCACCTTACAGAGCCTGACAGCCGGCTACGACTACGCAGTTGAGTTGAAATCCATCAATGAAATTACCGAACCGGATAAATGGGATGCAATAGTCAACCTGTATCTGTTCTGTGTTGCCGGTTCGCCGAGCAATCTGCGCAATCTGGTACAGGGTGATGTGACCGAATCCATCTGGCAGCAGCGCGTAATCACCGATAGAACCGTATCCTCGATCGGCAACCCCTCGGATTTCAGCATTGAAATCGTCCGTTCCAATCAGAGCGCGCCGAATTTCAACCAAGCCTATCCACGCATTTCGCCGGGCGATTCGCTCACCACTGTGAGCTATCAGCTTGACCGCGCAGGCGACGTTTATTATGTTGTGGCGCCGGAAACCAATCTGCCGCCGAAGAAAGGTAACACAATTATCGATACGGAATACGGGCAGCCTTGGTACCTCGAACCTCCCCAAAGCTCTGGTATCCTGAATCTGGGTAAACTCAACGACACAGATGCACCAAATGTTCTCCCGTCTGGTCCACGCGACATGGGCATTACCAGTCCGAACGCCAGCCAGATTATGGCGCCTTCCCAGTTCACCACAGATGCCGGATACCGCACTGGTAAAGTGTCATACTCCGGTGCCGGCACGGCCACCATTCAGATTGAAAACCTGAACGCGAACTCCAATTATTATATCTATTTTGTGCTGAAGGGCTCCTACGCCTTGCCATCCAGCGTAATGTGCTATAAGTTCTCTACGACGGATGTGGTATCACCAAACCTTCAGGCAAATGCGCAGAATACCAATGATGTCCAATATCAGGTTTCTTCAGCCACACCGGGCACCATTCTGATTGACAGCTACTGGGTGCTTTATAATGCAAACCGTGACGGTCATCCCTCTATTTTCGAGGACACGATAACGGTAAATGGTAAGCCCGTCAAGATTCTCGATGCTATGAAGGATAACACGTTTGACCTGAATGCTGATTCCACCTTGAAGAGGCAGGTATGGACAACCTTAACAGGTGGTGGAGCTGGTTACCTGAATTCACAATCTGGTCAAAATCTAAATGTCTCAGCAGGCACTGAATGGGTACCCTTCCAGAACTTCTTGGATTCCGAGAAACTGGAATACAACAATACCTATGTTTTCATTGTTGCGGCTCAAAACAAACAGGGCGGCGATCCCGTATTCCGGTCTGTGCAGAACATTACGCGTGTGGATGCGTTTGGTCCCCGTATCGAAACCATTCTTACGCCTCCTATGTCTTCCGCTGCGGATCCCCACCTGTACAGCGGCACCATCACCGTCACCTTCGATAAAGCACTCTATGTTCGCAAGAGCGATGGCAGCAAAGCAGCCTATCCTCCCGGGAATACAGATGATGCCTATCCGCTGGGCGAAGGCTGGTGCTATATCAGCAAGGCAAATTCACAATCGCTGTCTATTACATGTCAAAAAATTCCCGCCGGCAGTATGATTGAAATTTCACCGCATGGACAGAGCGGTGCTGATAAGAGAATCTCTTATCCTTTCCTGGGCGAAAACGATTATTTCAGCAAGCTCGATCCCATCCGCCTGCTCCTCAATGAAACCGTTAACGAAGACGGAACTTCCACCTTCCAGTTTGTCATCAGTGCGCCTGGTCAGGACTGCGACGGTATGACATCAGAAATTATCACTCCGTAAACCCACACAAAAAAAGAAGCCCTGGCGGGCTTCTTTTTTTGCACTTCTCCCTGTTCTCTTTAATTTTACTTTAATTTTTCCTATGTATGATATATAATATTAATAGGTACAAAATTTTCCTGAAAGGAGAATGCAACGTGAAGGCTGCCTGGGAATTTTTAGAAAATTTCTATGCCGGTGTTTATGTCGCAGATATGAACACCTATGAGTTGATATATATGAACGCCAAGGCCAGAGAATGGTTTCAGATCTCCAACACTGAGGAATACAAAGGGCAAAAGTGCTATTCTATTCTGCAAAAATTCCGCATGCCCTGTCCGTTCTGCACCAATACGCAGCTAATAGACGATCAGTTCTATGAGTGGGATTACTACAACCCTGTTATTAATAAAACATTCCATTTGAAGGATTATATCATCCAGCATGAGGGTCGAAAATATCGCATTGAGTTCGCTATTCCCGACGAATCGGTTCCCGAACCCAAAAATAGCGGCAAAGCGAATGATGCCGAAGTGAATCCAGACTTCTTTATCAACAAATGTCTGATGGCCACACATTCCGTATCCGATCCTTCCGCATCGATAGAACTAATGCTGCAGTATATCGGTTCACAGCTCGGATGTGCAAATATTTTGCTTTACGAGCGGATGGATAACGGAGAGTTCTTCAGCACCTATCACTGGTCTCCCTCATCCGCCGAACACCCGGTCAATCTTTCCCTTCAAGTGGAATGTCCTCAGCATCTTCAAAGCCTATACCGCAATGAAGTATTAACGTTCAGCGATAGTGATGAGCGGTTGCCTAATCCTTCTCGATTTTCGTCTCAACCGGATTTTTCGGACATTCATACACTTGTCCTATCCCCCGTGCTATCCAAAGGGCGAATCATTGCGTTGCTGCGACTGGATAACCCCTCTGTACAGAATGTTCGCAAGATATCCGGTACCATCAAGGTCTTGTCTCACTTTATGGGTTCCATCCTGCTGCGCCGGGATTTGATGACTCATCTGGAAGAGCTTAGCTATCATGATTCCATGACACAGCTGCTCAATCGGCATGCGCTTAACCAATATATCAGCGGGGAGAATTATCAAAATCGTCAAACGATTGGCTTAATTTACTGTGACCTGATCGGTCTAAAGCGCATCAATGACAACTTGGGCCACAATAACGGTGACCGCCTGATCATGCAAGCCTCTCACATTTTAACCGAGCTGTTTTCCCCCAAGAATGTTTACCGCATCGGCGGGGATGAATTTCTTGCCGTCTGTCAGGACATCTCCCAAAAAGGCCTGGAAGAACAAGTGGAGCAACTCCGCGCTCGTGTTGCGCAGGATAATTGCGCTCTGTCTATCGGGCACGCATGGTCGGATTCGCCTGATGATGACTTCTCCCAACTCATGTCACTGGCCGACGACAGTATGTATCGAGACAAACTGTCTTATTACGAAAACCAGCAGTCACATGAGCCACACATCGAGTCCACCAAATCCAGTGCGTTTCAGGCGTTCCTGCAAAACTATTACTTTGATGCTGAAACCTTTTTCCATTCGATTGCCATGCCGGAAGCTCCGTTTTACCTATATTGCGGCGATGTTCAGCGCAATATTTACTACATCTCCGACAACCTGAAGGACACTTTTAATTTTGACAGTAACCTCGTCTATGATTTTGTCGGACTACTGGAGCAGCGTATCTACGAACCGGATCGCCAGCTTCATATCAAGGACTCACAAGCCATGTTCCGCGAGAAGCACACCACACACAGCATCCGTTATCGTATCTTTGACAAGAATGGGCAGCTCGTCTGGATTCATTGCCGTGGAATACTCACATGGGATGAACAGAAAACCACGCCTCTGTTTTTCTCCGGCAGTATGATAAGTTTAAAAAACGAATCCGAAGTGGATCCTGTCACCGGGCTTTTAAATCTGTCCTGTGCCCTTAAGGACCTCGAAACCCTTTGCCGTCGACAGGCGAAACTCCTGCTTCTCTGCTTCAATTTGCGCAATTTTTCCGATATCAACCTATCCCTGGGTCGGAGTACTGGTGACGCCATGCTTCGCGAAATCGCAAACCGCATGGAAATGGAGTTGGGTGAGCAGTTTCAATTTTTCCGCTTAGATGGCGTACACTTTCTGGTGTTGACACAGCTTGACTATGATGTGCGTGTGCTCTCCGACACCATTCGGCAAATCGTTCTCGATATCTATCGACGTAATGGTATTCATATTATGTATCCTTGCGCCATTGGTGTATTGCACGCTCCACAGGATGGCACTTCCCCACAGGAGCTTATCGACAACATCCTGTTAGCCACACAGAATGCTAAAAAATCGCATTCTGCGGATTTTGTCGAATTCTCCACCTATATCTCAAAAGGGTATCGGGAACAAACCGATATTAGCATGGCGCTTAATTATAGTGTAAACCACGGTTTTCAAGGTTTTCATATCGTTTTACAGCCTCAGGTAACCGCTGATACCGGCAAAATTTACGGATGCGAAATTCTACTTCGATGGAGCAACCACGGTCAGGATGTGCCTGCATCCAAATTCATTCCCATCCTTGAGCAGGTTGGCCTAATTGTTCCCGTAGGAAAATGGTTGATAACACAAATTATGCAGGCCTGTCAGGAAATCATTCTTCGCGCACCCAATCTAAAGATTTCCTTTAATGTCAGTTACCTTCAAATACTCGACTCCTCATTTTTTGATTATATTCACAATGCCATGCTTCTGTACGGTATTCCCGGCCGCAATCTGATGATTGAATTAACAGAGACACATTTCGACGAAATGCCGGACTACTTGGAGCATTTTATCGAGCAATGCGACAAGATTGGCATCTCCTTTGTTTTGGATGACTTCGGTACGGCTTACTCCAGCCTGCACATGCTGCTGCAATACCCTGCAGACCTCATCAAACTGGATCGCACCCTGATGTGTGAGCTTACCTCTTCTCCGGAAAAGCTGAATTTCATGATGAGCATCATTTATGCCTGTCACCGTTTTGGCAAGAAAGTATGTGTAGAGGGCGTAGAAACCCAAGAGGATCTTCAAATTGTCCGCCAAACCGAATGTGACTTTATACAGGGCTTTTATTTTTACAAACCGCTTGAACTGGAGGATTTCTATCGTATTTTGCGCGACGATGATGGAAATCCTACACTGAGCTGACTTTATTCGTTTGGAAAGGACCATGATCCATGCAAGAAAATCAAGAAAATATGGATTCTATACAGCAATATCTTGGCGCAGCATGTGAAGTACTCCAATTGGATAACAAGCTTTTATTCACCGGCTCCATTGACCAATATGATGCCCGGGTGGATGAATTAACCGTTTCTGCTCGCGATGGCAGCGAAACGCCAAAGGGTATCATATATCATACCCCTGTAAAACTGCATGTGCAGACAACCCTCGCAATGAATAAGGTGCTCCTGCTCTACGGTCAGGTGTGCCGTTGTACGCCTGAATTCTGGACAATTGTATTAAGGCACACTTTTTCCTGCGCTGAACGGCGCAGCAGCTTCCGTCAGCCTGTCTCCGTCGAAGCAGTTGTCTCGCGTGGCTCCGGTCCGGCTTCTTCTGCAGCAGCCCCCTGCCGAACGATTGACATCAGCTTGAGCGGACTTTGTTTCATTAGTCGAGCGCGCTACCTTGCGGGAGAAAAAATCTTTGTTTCCTCTCTTCAGCTGCACCATGACGGACCGATCCATTCCTTTGCGTGTACCGTCCAACGAGTGCAGACTCTGGAATCCGGTGCTTTGCGATATGGATGCCAATTTGATAATATCACCGAGCAGCAGGAGGATTTGCTCTTCCATGACATGTTCTTGCTTCAGGTGAAAACATTGAACCAGCAATAGTGACCACTCAATGCAGGCTTCTTCTTGAAATTCGATCCGTTGCCTGCTGGAATCCACTTTTTATACCGCATATCACTTCAGAGATATATATAAATTTCTTTTGCTCTGTACAAAAGGGACTCTGTTTTTGCAGTGTCCCTTTTCTGATATTTGCAAACGATTTTGCTGCAATCAATCCCCATCCCGTTGATAAGTGTAGTGACACACAGGGTTGCTGAAAATGTACACACAGTGCCATAAAACTCATAAATTTATTAAAACGTTCTTATTTTTTAGATAATAATCATAATATATAATACTTTCTACCCCTTTCCTTTTGTGCAAAAGAGAAAATATTATTGGATATAACTGTTATTCCTTAACAAAAGCGGTCGAATGTATAAATATGAGTTGTTATTACGATATGCAGCCGTTTGTGCTACACAGTAACAAGACAATAAATGGGAAGGTGTTAACGTGAAAATAGGAATCGTGCAAAAACTCACTTTAGGAATTCTCATCCCACTCATTTTGGTGCTGAGCGGTATCGGAGTACTGCTCGGTATGCAGATTTCCGGTACAGTAGAACAAATGATGACAGACAATCTAACTTCACAGGCGCAAGCTGGCGCACAACAGGTGAACGCATTTTTGAAGCAATATTACGGTGTAGTGGATACGCTGATTGGTTCTCCTACCGTTTCCAGTCTGGCCACAGACCAGACAAAGACCTCACTGGATGGATCGGAGTACTTCTCCGGTATGCTCAACGAGCTGAAGGAAATCCAACAACGGAATCAGGGTACGGTGCTGGGCGTTTGGTTCGCAGATATTGGCTCGCAGGAACTGGTGTATTCCGACAACAGCCGCTTCACCTCGGAAGATATGGACTTTTCCACGCGTGAATGGTACATCCGCAGCCAACAGGAGCAGAAACCGATTATCACTGGTGCTTATGTAGATGTCGCAACGCAGAAATTGGTCATCAGCATAGCCGGCCCCATTATGAGCAATAACCAGATGGTCGGCGTGGTAGGCATCGACGTTTCCTTGGATGAACTCAGTACTTCACTTAACTCGGTTAAGATCGGTGAAACCGGCTACATCACCTTGATCGATTCTTCCAACATGATTATCTATCATCCGGATTCCTCTGTGGTCGGCTCCACGATTGAGGAAGCGCAATATTCTTCTAATATGAAAGATGCACTGCTTAGCCGCAGCAGGGTAAATGGCATGGCTTATACCCGTCAAAATACTTCATACTATGGCAGCACTGCTACTTTGGACGATATAGGCTATCAGGTTTTGGGCATCTTGCCGTCGCTGGAATATAAAAGCCATATCACCAGTACGGTACGCATGATTATCATCGGTTTCGTCAGCTGTGCTATTCTGCTGACTATCATTGTCATCCTGCTTGCCATTTCGATCATTCGCCCGCTCAAACGCCTAAGTCAGGTTGCCGATCGGCTGGCCGATGGCGAATTGGATGTGGACTACCATGTGAAAGGCCATGACGAAGTTGCCCGACTCGGTCAGTCTACGCTGCGTATCGTTGAGCGTTTGAAAACCTACATCAAATATATCGATGAGTTGTCATCTGTTCTGGATCAGATTGGAAAGGGTAATCTGGTATTCGAGTTACAGTATGATTACCACGGCGAATTCGGAAAACTGAAGGAAGCACTGCTGCGTATTCAAAAGAACCTCTCTGAAACACTGTCCAGCATTGCAATGTCCGCAGCACAGGTACATATGGGGTCGGATCAAATTGCCAGCGGTGCACAATCACTGGCACAGGGTGCGACCGAGCAGGCATCTGCGGTGCAGGAGTTGTCCAGTACTGTACAGAGCCTAAATGAGAAGGTAACCGAAGGCGCAGCGCAGGCCGGACAAATGATCGAGCAGCTCAACGAAGTAAAGGCGCAAGTGAGTACCAGCAACGGCCAAATGCAGGATATGCTCACTGCGATGCAAGACATCAGTCGCCACTCCAATGCGATTGGAAAAATCATCAAGACAATTGATGACATTGCGTTCCAAACCAATATTCTGGCACTGAATGCAGCGGTAGAAGCTGCCCGGGCTGGCGCAGCAGGAAAAGGCTTTGCTGTTGTTGCTGATGAAGTACGCAATCTTGCCGGTAAGAGCGCAGCAGCGGCGAAGGAAACCAACGAATTGATCGCACATTCTGTAGAGGCTGTCAAGCGTGGAGAAGGCATTGCCCGCGCAACAGCTGACGCGCTGAGCACTGCTGCCTCCAGCTCTGATGAAGTTGTTACAGCAGTCGAACGTGTTACGCATGACTATCAGGAACAAGCAGCGCATCTGAAAGACGTTTCCGTTGGCGTCAATCAGATTTCCGAAGTAGTGCAGACCAATTCTGCTACAGCAGAGCAAAGTGCTGCTGCTAGCGAGCAATTGTCGGGGCAAGCACAAATGCTGAAGGGCATGATAAGCCATTTCGTACTGCTTGAATCCGAAAACGGCCTGCCAATGTCATCCTTTGGGGAAAACACCTCTGCCGATCCGCTCCTCTCGGCACCGATAGAACATTATAACCGTACTAACTATACCGATAAGTATTGATTCTTTCCCTTCCGTACCAGAAATAGAAAAGGGACGCTGCATGACGCAGCGTCCTTTTTCTACCTATAATATGCTTTTACTTATGCGTTTTCTGCACCGAAAAACAGACGGATATCCTCTTCCACCGTGCCAATGCCCGCAATTCCGAAGTTCTCCACCAGTACCTTAGCCACATTCGGGCTCAGGAAAGCCGGCAGCGTCGGTCCAAGATGAATATTCTTGACACCCAGATACAACAGGGCCAGCAATACGATTACCGCCTTCTGCTCATACCATGCGATATTGTAGACAATCGGCAAGTCATTGATATCCTCCAGCCCAAAGACTTCCTTAAGTTTGAGCGCAATTACCGCCAGTGAGTAGGAATCATTGCACTGTCC
>DXEF01000027.1 GCA_019115085.1 Candidatus Agathobaculum pullicola
CGACAATCTCGGCTTCCCAAATTTTAAGATGCGTATATTTTCTCTTGCACATAGCGATACCCCCTGATATAGTTCTATTTTCCTACATCAGGGGGTATTTTGTCACTGTCCGTTTTTACTGGTTCAGTTCAAGCTACATCAGGGGGGAGCGTTATGTGCACTTTCTTTGGGGTAGCACGAAGTGATTACTATTAATTTGTTTTCCAAAACCTGCTGCCACAGAAAATGGCAGCAGATGGGGTGATACGGCGCATCAATACGAGGATTTGCTCAATCGCCAATTTAACGTACAAAGGCAAGACTCAAAATGGGTAGGGATATTTCATATATTCAAACCCCAAATATGTGCGATGATAGCATTGCGGCGCACATGACTCTTGCCCAGAGATAGTCAATCTGGTATTAGCTACAATTTGTCTGGTCGAGAAAAGGAGAAAAAGAGGATCGCTGTGGAGTTGCAGCCTCACAGCGACCAAGGGTTTCGGTATACTTCTCAAGCGTATTTTAACCTGACTCAACGATACGGTATTAAGCTCTCGATATCAAGGAAAGGTAAATGCCATGGCGAAAAATTTCTTCCCTATTCTCAAAATAGAGTGTATTTACCGATATAAGCTGGCTACCTTTTCTGAGGATAGCAAGATGACTGACTCGTATACCTGCTTTTATGGCCATGAGTGTATCCGATACAAAACCGTAGTGGCGTCGCGTCAGAGGCACCACTACGGTTAAAATTTAAGAAATTCCTACTCAGGGCTTTTTTGTACTGTCTCATAAACTGGGGCTGTTCAGTTCGACAGTTTTTTCATTAGCTGTAGGCAACAATGACAGTTGTTTCGGCTGGATGTTGAGGAATCTCCTCTGTCATTGGAATGGGTTCGGCGTGTGAAGGATTGCTTTCTGATGAAAGTCAGAAGATTATCCGGTGCTGCCACGGGGCGTGGTTGTAAGTACAGTCAGAAATGCGGCGCGCACCTCGTTTTCCTGCCCGAGCCAGTCGATCGCGCCAACCCGGATCTCCGGCTTGCTCCGACCGTGGAAATCGCTGCCGCCTGTGACAAGCCAGTGCATTTCTCGTGCCTTTGCTTGATATGAGGCAGACTGTGTCGCTGTATGGCAACTGCTGAATGCTTCAAGACCATCGAACGGCAGCTGCACCAGTACATCCGGCAGTGCAGGCTCAAGCTGGTTGGCGCCCGGATGTGCGAGCACGGCAAGCCCGTTTGCGCTGTGCAGCAGATGGATCGCATGTTCGACCGTCATATATTCGACCCGGACATATGCGGGCTTATCTGGTGCACATAGCGTTTGGTAAAATCGGAGCGGCGTGCAGTCCGTCGGCGTATCGCTTCGCAGCAAGGGCTCGAGCAGCGGATGCTGCTGATTTTCCGGGCGCGGCAGCGCATCGACTGCGATTAGTTCTGCGCATACCGCGCCGTCCCCGGCGAGATCGAGCACCCGCTCCCGATCAAAACAGATCCCGAGTGCTTCGATTGCATCCAGCAGCCGTAGACCTGCGGCTTTTTGGCGCGCCTGTGCCTCCTGAAGCGCGTGTAGCAGTGCCGTATCAGCAATGCGGAAGCCGTAGCCTAATAAATGCAGCGTTTGGTCACCAAACATGCAGTCCAGTTCAACGCCGGAGACAGCGCGTACGCCCAGCTGTGCACAGCGCCAGATGAATTCCTCTGTCCCGGAAACCGCATTGTGGTCGGTCAATGCAGCCAGCGTCACACCGTGCTGGCAGCAGAGTTCGGCCAGTCCGCGCGGGGATATTTCCCCGCATGGGCTTACGGATGAGTGCAAATGCAGGTCGGTCTGCGACAGGGGAAGGGGATACCTGCCCATCATGACGAAATGTGGCGCACGGCGGCATATTCCAGTTCGGGCGGCAGTATCGCGTCCTCCGGAATGAGCCATAGCCTACTCAGACGCATCACGCCGTTGATCCGTGCTTTTTCACAGCTGCGGCGTACTTGCTGCGCACTTACGCCCCATTTCACCGCCGCTTCTGGAATCGTGATATAGGTTTTCATTTATAAGCACTCCTTTCCGTGCCGTCCGGCACAAAGAACGGTCATTTTTAGCCGAATAAATGATAGATTGCCTGTGCAACACCATCGTGGTCGCAGTCGGCGGTTACATAACTGGCCAGCTGCTGTAGCGCGGGATCTGCATTTCCCATGGCAACCGGCATCCCGACCACGCGGAGCATCGCGGCGTCGTTATCGCTGTCGCCGATGGCCGCCATCTCCTCCGGCGCAACGCCAAGCATTTCGCCCAGCTGCACGAGCGCCGTGCCTTTATCCACACCCGCCGGCATGACCTCGAAGTTATCGCTGCCCGAGCTGGTGATCGTGATGCCTGACAGAGAGCGTATGGTCTCCAGTGCCTTGTCCAGATCGGCGCGCTCGCCGATTGCGTAGATTTTGGTCACGTTCAGGCCGCGCGAGCGGATCGTGCCCGCGATATCGTCCAGCACGACCTTATTGGCATGAAAGCCTTCGACACGGTAATTCACGATAAAATCGCGGTCGGAAAATGGGTTGATGAAAATTTTTTCGCCTACATAAATCATGACGCGCACGGGCAGGTCTTGTACAGCGGCAACAGCCTGCGCGCCAATGTCGCACGGCATTGCCCAGCTTTTCAGAATGTGCTCATCGGATGCCGTAGCAATGGCTGCGCCGCCCGCTGTAACCATTTTATCCTCGCAGCCGATCTCGCGGGCAAACTCTGCCGCCTCGCCGACAATGCGCCCGGTGGACAGTACCACATGCACGCCGCGCGCTTTGACCCATTCAATCGCTTTTCGGACTGCGGGCGTGATCTGCTTTTGGGAATTGAGCAGTGTGCCGTCTAAATCGAGCGAGAGCAAACGGTAGTTCATATTTCTCCCTCCCTGATCCAGTGGTAAACCGCCGCCGCCACGCCTGCGTGGTCATTGTCCGGCGCAATCCAGTCGGCGGCCTTCCGCGCGGCGTCTGATCCGTTGCCCATTGCCACGCCGACACCTGCTGCGCGCAGTAATGCGCAGTCGATATCATGGTCGCCGATCGCCATGGCCTGTGTCGACGGGATACCCAGATGGCAACACATGGTCAGCAGCGCTTGCGCCTTGTCTGCATGCTGCGGCATGATTTCCAGATATTCGTCCTTGGAGCGGAGCAGTTCGGCTGATAGTGTTTTCTTCTGTAATGCCTGATAAAATCGGTCAATATGCACCGCGTCCCCCATGCACAGGAGTTTGTGCGGCGCGCCGTCTGCCAGCGCGTGCTCCAATGGCATCAGTGTTGGGTGCAGACCAGTGATGGTGCCTTCGCCCTCGCTCCATCGGTCCTCTCGCTCGACAAACCAACCGGTATCACGGTACAGACTGAGCGAAACACCTTGCTGCCGCGCCAGACGAATTACCAGTTGCGCCGCATCGATCGGCAGCCTGCGATCGAATATGCGGCTTTCGCCATCCTGGATCAATGCACCGCCAAAGCTTGCCACCGGACCCGGCACGCCGAGAGCCTGCGCAATCGGCGCAATTGCCTGTGGCGGCCGCGCTGACAACAGGCAGACAGTTACGCCTTTGTCCGCGGCAAACTGCACTGCCGCCCGGTTTTCGGGCGGCAGTTGGTGTGCAGTATCGAGCAGGGTTCCGTCAATATCCAGACACAACAGACGGAGGGGAAACGCTGTTTTACCGGATTGCTTCATGCCTGCTCCACCGCCTTTAAAATATGCGCTACATTGCGGCGGCCGTTGCGGATGCCAAGTCCAATCAGGACGGCGCAGGCCACGCTGACCGCTGCCAGCACAATTCCGGTTACGCCGCAGGCCAGACGAAGTCCGGCTCCACTCAGCCCCCACCAGGCCAGAACTGCAGCACAGGAGGAAAGGAGCATCGCATTCCTCAACCAGCCGGACAGCCGCCGTAGCGCGTCCTTCTGTTGCTCCGCTTCCCGAAGCAGCGTTTTCTTACTCAGTTTGGTTTTCATTTGCGCAAACTCCTTTCCAATGCTGTTTTTTTAGTAGCTCAGCTGTGGGTCAAAGAAGCCAAGCAGTACGCCAATCAGCGCCACAGCAACCAGAATCAGCATAACAGTCGTCGGTGCCATTTTCTTTTTGCTCATTAGCCAGTAGCAGAACATAACAGCCGCCAGTGGCAGGATCTTGGGGAAAATCGTGTCCAGCACGCCTGTCTGCAAGGCAATATCTCCAGGCAGAACCAAAGGTGTGGTAATGGAAATCCATGTCGCGGCAACCGCGCCGATCACCACCGTACCCAGCATAATGACCGATTCGCGAATGGCGTTGGCCTTTTCGCCGACAATGAGTTCTACTGCCTTGCCGCCCAGCTCATAGCCCTTATAGTACAGGAAACGCATGCCGAGCGTCAATACGATATTGTAAACCAGGATGTAGAAGATGGCGCCGAGCGGTGAGCCGCCGGACGACATGCCCAACGCAACGCCGAGCAGAATCGGGATGAGCGTGCCGACAAGCAGGCTGTCGCCGATACCGGCAACCGGGCCCATCAGGCCGGCACGGATACCGTTTATCATTTCGCCGTCAATCTCCTCACCGTTTGCCTTGGCTTCCTCAAGGCCAGCGGTCATGCCGACGATCACCGTGCCGAGCTGAGGCTCGGTATTGAAGAATGCGGAATAGGTCTGAAGGGCCTGCTTTTGCTCTTCTTTGGTCTCATACAGCTCCTCTACCAGCGGAAGCATGGCGCATAGGTAGCCGAAGGTCTGCATATGCTCCTGCGAAAAACAGGTCAGATGGCCGTAATACCAGTTACGGAAGGATTTCGCAAGCGCCTTTTTGGAAAGTTTTTTCTCGGCCATGGTCAAATCTCCTCCTCGTCATCATCAAATTCATCTGTGCCTGTATCCAGCGCGGCAGAAGGGGCTGCCTTCTGCATGCTCAGCAGCTTGATGCGGTAGTTGATGACCGCGAAGAAACCACCGACGACCGACGCAGCGATCAGGTTCAGGCCCATGCAGGCCGCAAGCGTAAAGCCAAACAGGAAGGTCAGCAGATCAACCGGTTTGGTCGCCACCTGCTTGAGCAGAATTGCAATACCGACTGCCGGGAGCAGAGAGCCGACTGTGAACAGTGTTTTCATGGCGATGCCATCCATGGGAAGATATGCCTTCATCAGATCGACCATGTTGACGCCGACCTTGGTGATGATAAACGTCGGGATAAACGAGCACAGGATGTGCGAGATCCACGGCAGGCCCATATCAACCACATAGAGTTTTTTCAGATTGCCATTTTCCAACGCCCGCCAGCCCATATGCTGCCAGACAAGGTTGACGGTCGCTGTGCCGTAAAACAGAACTGTGCCGATCGTACCAACGGCAGAACCGAGAGTAACCGCCATAGCTTGACCTTCGGGAGACGCCGGGCTAAGACCCATGCCGTGCACTGCGACGATCGAAAGCGGAATGCCGATGTACGAAATAGCGCGCACGTCCGCGGATACCGTGCCGCCTGGTGTAACCAGTGCGATGTAAACGACCTGAATGGCCGCGCCCAGATAGATACCGGTCTGCACGTCGCCCATAATCAGGCCAACAATCAGGCCCGCAACCAGCGGACGGCCCAATGTATAGTTGCCGAACACCGTGCCGCCAAGGCCAGGCATGGATGCCAAACAGGCCAATAAGCCGAACAATGCCGCCTGCCATACTTGGATTTCCATAAGTTTTTCACCTTACCTTTCTGAATGTATCCCTTTTGTTTGAAAAACGCAGTGATTTATGGTTTTGGACCGAATCAATAGCCAAACTGGCTGCGGAATTTTTTCCAGTTGCCGATGGCGGATTCCTTGATCAGTGCAAACTCAACTTCATAGCCCTTCTGCATGATGGCCTCGAGTGCATCTGCTTCCTCTTGGGTGATCGACTGGTTGTTGCCGAGCTTGACCGCGCCCTCACGGTCGTTGCACGGCCCAATGATAACCGTTTTGACTTCACCCGGGTCAAATCCATCGTCGACGAGGATCTGCTTCATGGTAATCGGGTCCTTGGTGATCAGGAAATAGCGGTCCTTGCTTGCCAGCACCTTGCCGCACTTGGCGCGCCACTCGTCGAGTGACCAGACAAAGGTCTTTTTATCGCTGGCGTTCTTGTAGGCCGCTTTGAGCACGGGCGTTTTGGCCGCTTTGTCGTTGACGGCGATCAGACCGTCGCAGGGATATTCGAGTGCCCAACGGGTGCAGGTCTGGCCGTGGATCATGCGGTCGTCCACACGGATAAATGAAATAGACATTACGGTTTCCTCCTTGTCAAATTGGCTGAAAGTGTTGTCAAATATCGTCCTCGTCGCCTTCGGAAAGTGCAAACGGCTTGAGCTGTCCGCGGCCTTCCTCCATGATCTCCTGTGCGACCTGCGCCAGAGGCGTATCTGCGTCCGCAAAGGCGGCGGTCAGTACGAGCGGCAGGTTCATGCCGCCAATGGCAGCGGTGCACGGCAGCAGTCCCTTTTCGCCCAGCACTTCCATTGCGGTCGTCAGCGGTGAGCCGCCGATGATGTCGGCAAACAGCAGGATCTCGTCCTGCGATGTGATATCCGCAACCAGTTTGCCAAATGCTTTGCGGTAGGTGTCCACGTCCATCCCGTCCAGCAGGCTGGTCGAGCGAATATCCTCGCGGCCGGCGCCGGCCATCATGCCGACGGCGTTGTGCAGGCCGGGGGCAAAGGTGCCGTGGCTGACCAAAATCAGATATCGCATGTTGATTTCCCCTTTCTCGTTTTTGTTGTGTTAATTTTACCAATTCAGGAAGGGTTGCACATCTGTATTTTGTCATCAATGACGGGTGACAGTTATCCTGATCTGTATGACAAATGTCATTTACTCTGTGTAAACCAAACAAAAAACCGGCTTTGGGTTGGACGGATCATCCAACTCAAAGCCGGTTTGCTTATCGGTTCAGCTTCAATTTTGCAGATATTCATTCAGCTCGCGCTGTGCGCGCTGCAATTGCAGCGACAGGTTGTGGTTGTCCTCCATCGCAGCGGTGACCAGACTTTCCGCGAGCAGCAGCGCCTGATCATAAGCGCGAAAGTGCGGTGCCGCCACGGCTTGTTCCATCGTGTCCGACAGGATTTCCAGCCCGAGCTGGCTCTCACCGGGGGTATCCGCCCGCAGGATCTGCTGCGTCTGCGGCGACTGGGTCACGTGCCGCAGGGCAGAAGCACTGTGTGAGTCGGTATACAGCATGGTCTGCGTGATATCCGAGCAGGTCAGCTCCTTGAGCAGTTCCCACGCAAGCGTTTGCTGCGTGGAGCGGCTGCTGATTGCAGCCAGTACCGTGCTCAGCTCCGACCGCCCAGTGCCGGACAAACCGGCGGGCATGGGGATGCAGTCCCACGCAAAATCCGAATAGCGCTTGATGCGCCATGGATAGGGCTGATAGGTGCGGTAGTCGGAAAACAGGAAGGGGCGGAATGCGACATGGCCCTCGTCAAAACTGCGCGCTGTGATATCGCAGTCCGCATAGAGCTGTTCGAGCTTTTGCGCAAAGGTGATTGCTTCCACGGATGCCGGCTGCGCGATGAGACAGTTCTGTCCGGTTTCATCGAACAGAGAGGCGCTGTTGGCGGCGAGTGCGTCGCGCCAGGTATAGCCGTAGCTTCCGAATTGATCGATGATGCCGTCGCCGTCGGTATCGCGGGTCACCTGTGCACAGATAGCATAAAAATCGTCCCACGTCCAGTCGTTTTCCGGCACGGGGATGCCTTCGTTTCCCAGCAGCGTTTTGTTGACAAACATCAGGGTCGGTGCGCACTCGTACGGCAGGGCGTACTGTACGCCGTCGGCGCTGCCGCTTTGCAGCGCAGCCGCATAAAAGTCGGAGGGCGATACGGTATCGTCAACGGCCAGCAGGCCGTCCAGCGGCTGCAGCGCGCCCAGCTCTGCCAGCATACCGAAGTCTTCGGGAAGCACCAAAAATACATCCGGTTCGGTACCGAGCAGGAACTGTTCGGCCAGCCATTCCGAATAGTCCCGTTTTAGGATACCGCTGGTGTATTCCACACGCACGCCGGGGTGCGCCTGCTCGAACCGGTCGATTACGCTGTCGATCACAGCATAGCAGTTGCCGGTCGGTGCGTCCCAGTAGCTGCCGGCAACCACGCCGACTGTCAAAACGGTCTCCTGCGCCGCAGCAAATACGGTTGCTGCAGCAACGCCTGCACTAAGTAATACGCCTGCGGCCAGCCGCCGCATCAACCCTCTCATGGTTTGCCTCCAAACGGGTCGGTCGTCACACCGGACTGCACTGCCCAGATCGCCAGCTGTGTGCGGTCGCGCAGGTCGAGCTTGCTCAGCACACTGCTCAGATAGTTGCGCACAGTACCCTCGGACAGGCAGAGTGCAGCGGCAATCTCCTTGTTGGATTTGCCGCAGCCGATCTCACGGATCACGCGCCATTCGTTTTCCAGCAGGTCGTCTGTCTGCTTATCGCTTACTGTGATCTGCATGCTGCCGCGCGCCATGCGCGCGAACATCTCAAGCGCCTTGGATGCTACACCGGGCATGATGATCGATCCGCCGCGCACGACTTCACGCACGGCGTCTGCCAGTTCCTTGACAGAAACGCCTTTGAGCAGATAGCCGGAAGCTCCGTAACGCAGTGCGCCGAACACATATTCATCGTCATCAAACGTGGTCAGAATGATGACCTTGATCTGCGGATACGCGCTTTTGATCAGGCGTGTGCACTCTACGCCGTCCACCTCGGGCATCCGAATGTCCATCAGGACGACATCCGGCTTTTCTTTGCGCACCAGTTCGATCGCTTCGCGACCGTCCGATGCGGTACCCACCATTTCAATATCCGCCTGCGCATCCAGCACAAAGCTCAGGCTTTGACGGATTAGCTCCTGATCATCTGCAATCAATACCCGGATCATATTTCATCCCCCCATCGAAGCGGTATGGACGCTTCTATCCGAAAACCGTTTATACCATCAATCCGCAGGCTGCCGCCGAGCAGCCGCAGACGTTCCCGCATATGCCGCAGGCCGAAACCCTGTTCGATTTTTTCGCAGCCGATGCCATTATCCTGCACAATGATTGATAGGTGGCGGTTCTCTCCGGACAGCTGCACGTCGATTTCGGTCGCATGGCCATGACGAATGGCGTTGGTTACGCTTTCCTGTACAATACGGTAGACTGCGTCCTCCTCGTCCTGTGAAAGCCGCATATCCGATGGGTGCATACCCAGATGAATGGTTGCGTGAGAGGTCTGCTGCATTTCGCTGCAGAGCTGCGCAAGCGCCTCGGGCAGGCGGAAATGCTCGAGCGCGTCCGGCCGCAGGGCACGAACGGAGCGCCGCACTTCATTCATTCCGGCGCGGGCGGTTTTGGCGATCAGCTCCATCTGCTTGCGCGCCATTTCCGGTGAAATGTCCATCATTTCGATGCAGGCGTCCGCGCCGGCGGTGATGCCGGTCAGTGCGTGGCCGAGCGTATCGTGGATTTCCCGCGCCAGACGGTTGCGTTCGCGCGTTTCCGCCATGCGTTCGCTTTCTGCCGCATAGACCTTGAGCTGGGTGTTGAGAATGGACAGCTTGTCGTTGGCCTGTGCCAGTTCGCCATTCAGGCGGCGGATTGCCGCGTTTTCCTCTGTCCGTCTGCCGACCAGAATCACCATGTACCCAATGAACAGGATTAGGTTCAGTGCGGTGAGCAGGCCGATTGCGGTCTGCATCATCTGCCGCGGCTGCCCTTCATAATAGGCCAGGTATTCGGATATCGGCACCATACGGAAAGCGGACTGCAGCACATCCAGGCTGCTCAGCAGGTAAAGCGAGGTCATGGCGCCGAGAAATACCAGCCGACCACGGCCATGCAGGTCGTTGACCAGATTGACGACAGCCAGCAGGAGCAATCCGTTATAGTCAAGGTGCAGCGCCAGAATAACAGCCAGCGCACAAAGCGGTTCCAGCCAGTATGCGGCGCGAACGATTCGGATTTTTCCACGCCGTTGCGCCAGATCGACCGCCACGAAAGCGGCCAGACCAATGGCTGCGGCAGATACGCTCCACGGCGCGGCAGGCAGACCGGTCAGTCCCTGCAAAAAGCTGATGCCTTCGGCGCGCTGCGCGGCGCGCAGCGGCGTCAGGATGAACACGCAGCCGAGAAAAACGCAGACAGCAAGGTTGATCAGCAACATGCACTGCCGAAGCAGCGTCAGGTTTTCATCTTTTTGCATGGTGCTGCCTCCTCTCACTGCCAGCCGTCGAGACCGAACTGACTGACGTTTTCCGCTGTGATCAGTTCGACAGGCACAATGATTTCGGTTGGATAGTCTTCGCCTGACAGGATCTGATAAATGACTTGCGCGGTCGTTTGTCCGATTTGAATGGGGGACTGTGCGACAGTTGCGGTCATGACGCCTTCGGCGATCATGCTCTTGGCTTCAGGGGCGCCGTCCACGCCGTAAACCAGTGTTTGATCGAGTAAATAGCGGTCCTGTAGCGCTGCCATCGCACCGAGTGCAGTAGGATCGTTGAGTGACATCACTACGTCAATCGAGGGATCGGCAAGCAGCAACTTGTCCATCGCCGGCATGGCAAGCTCCAACTGACCGTCGCTGCTTGCGCGGCCTGCGATCTGATATTGTGGGTATGGGGCAATTGTATCACAAAAGCCTTGGATGCGGTCGACGCCGGATTGTGCAGAAGGATGTTCGAGCAACGCAATGCGCGCAGAATCGCGTGTGCGCATCAGATGTTCCGCGCACAGCACGCCTGCGCCGTAATTATCCGACGCGATCGTGCAGGTCACAAGCGAGGGATCGCTGACTTGAGAGTCTACGATCACAACCGGCACACCTGCCGCGCGCGCCTCTTCGAGCGCGGGCTGAATGTGCTGATAATCCACCGGATTGATGACCAGAAGATCGATGTCGGCAGCCAGCAACGCTTGTATCTGTGCGTTCTGCTTGTCCGGATCAAGCGCAGGATCGCGCGTCAGCAAAATATCACCACGGCTTTCGATCATCAGCCGCAGCTCTTCATCGATTACGCTGTAAAACGGGTTGTTCATGGTCATATAGGTCGCGCCAATGCGCAGACGCGCATCCTCCGGCAGATTTCCGGCGCCGAGGATCAAACAAAGCCATATGGCAAGAATCGTGCCGCTGACGGCCAGGAACAGTCGTCTCCACTTCATACTGCGCCCTCCTAACGATTTCATCATAACATATTGCGGCACAAAAGGAAACAAGTTCCCGCTTCTTCCTTATCTTGCTTTTGAGCCGGGAACGGGGACAGACGATGGATAATGGTAAAGCAGTCCTCCTTACTGGCGCCGCGCCTTCAAAAAAAGCGGCAGTCTTGAAACTCTTTCAAAACCGCCGTGAACACAGAAAACGCCCATTTGCGTGTGCAAACTCACCTGCCCCACGACGGTTTTTTCTTTTTCCATCGAGACAGGGTAGGATCGTTAGCTTATTTGATTTTGTACTTTGTCTGAAAATAACAGGCCGATGGTTACTCAATCAGCCCAATAAAAGGGCAACCCTCGGTAATTACGCTTTCTTTACGCCGGCTTGCTCCAACGCACGCGAAAGTTTTTTGGTGAACATTCCTGTTAGTTTGTGTTTTTTGCCATCTGCTGTCGTCAGGGTAAGGCCGCCCACCCCTGCAGAAAACGAAGCGACTTGATCCAATGGGTAGTCAAAGAAAAGGCTTAAAGCGTCAGTAAACACTACTCGTTGATTCGTGATATGCAGCTTGCCGGGATTGGGCTTTGGTAAAACAATCATGCGTTTTGTGATGTATGACGCAGCAGCCTCTTCCAATAGCTTCTCGTTTTCTCGCAGTTCCCAGGTCTTTAATTTCATTGCTGTTCCTCCTGAATTAAGATAATAGTCTATTTAGGTATCATCAGAGAAAACTGATGGTATTCTCTTATATGTTTGGAAAAAATAAAGCAAAATTTGTTGTGCTATACCTCGCTTGTTCCACCTCTGGACAAAGTGTGCAAAGGTGTCTGTTTTATGGCTCCGCGCCTTCCTTCTTTTTACGCCCGAGAGCCCGCTTGATGCCTTTTACGATGCCAGAGCCGACCACCAGTAGGAAAATCCCAACGCCAGCGCGAATTACGAAATCCAGTATCCAGTTGACCTTGCCATGACGGTACATATCCAGTACATACACCGGATCCACCTCATAATCATTCGCCATTTGATGGAGCATGGTCTTTTCCTCTGTTGTGGTGTAGCGCACATAGCCCGTAGGTAGCTCATCGCCGGAGCGCAGCATGAAATAATCATCAAAGTAGGCACAGACATAGGAGCCGTCCTCCAGTGGAGCCAGATAGTAGCCATTATAGAAGCCAGACGCCAAGAATCTCAGCAAAAAATCCCTTGCCGGGCCAGTGGGATAGGCCACGGGGATATATTCGGAAATGACAACCGTCCTCTTTGTCCCGCTGTTGTGGTGGGTATGTTCTCCCGCATACTCTGAATCCCGCAGGCGCAATAGGGGACAACGAATCAGGCTTTCTTTGGGCACCGTGGCCGGAGTACTGTGAAAGAAGAAGTCCTCCACATCGGTCTGGGTATGTACGACCGAGACAGACGGATCCGGTATCTGGCCTTGCTCCGTCCCCGTCCCGGCCCTCAAATCATAAATCCAGCCGGTGGGGGCACTCATGAACAGCCAGAAAACAAACAGAACTCCCGCTATGGTTTTAATTGCTTTGCTGACAGTGCTTTTCTTCTTTTCACCCATGGGCCTTACCTCTTTTATCCATAGTACAGTCTTTGACTCCTGCCTGTTCTAGCCAGCCTTTCCATTCTTTCAATAGAAATCCATGGTGCCAATTATCCCGATAGACCATTTCCCATTTCTGTCATCGTATCAGTTATAGCAAAATGCGGTGACGGCATGGGGGAATAACTTGTTTGAGCGTATAATTAGGCTATTTTGATACTTGGTGATACATAATAACGCCCGCCATCCCTTTTCTATCCCGCCCGATGGCTGGATGATGTAGAGGTGAAGGACAGGATACTAAACTTTTGGTTGCATTATACCATGGACAAGAAAAAATGCAAAGTATATCCTTGTTTGCCACTCCATTCCTTCGCCGCTTTTACATATAGCTTGATCTATATTTGCCATTTCCGGCTGGCCTGACCTTTGGACACCTTGGACCTCAATCCTTTTTATGTGCTTACTACAATAAAAGAAAAGGCTGGGGGAAACAAATATGCTGACACCGACAGAGAGCAAGCGGGTCAAGCGGTACGTAATCACGATGGAACAACTGCTTCAGCAAGACGGCTCGAACAGGAGAATCGAGTCGATGTGGTTTATTGGATGACATGAAGGGAGCGATATAAGTCATCTTGTCCCTTTTGCATGTGCGCTGATTTTGTGGGCGAGAGCAAAAGAACATATTTGTGTTTGGCTCATAATATGACAATGGCGATTGCCAGAAAGGAGACCTTCTTATGGTTGTTAATACGAATTCCGATACTGTCAATGAATCTCAGACCTGCCCTGCCGTAGGGTATCAATCTGCCTCCATTTGTGTTCCGGTAACCGTTACGCCCTTTGCACAAGCAGGCGCTACCGTCACGAAATGCTGTGGTTCGCCGGTTGTTATTCCGGGCCGTGAGGTGTGCGGTGGGGTGAAGAACGGCTCCTGCTTCTTTACCATTTCGCAGGATATTTGTGTCGCTGTGCCGGTTGAGTTTGGCGCGGTAGCAACTGTGGGTGACAGCTTCGTCAGTTGTAACGGTGCCTCTGAAGAGGATATTTGCACCACCTGTGAAAAAATTGCTCCGGTGACAGAAGGTACCACCCTGACGGTGTAACAGAGTTGCAACCGTGTTCTTTGTTGCGCGATGAACCGGTATGGTTGTGATTGAATCGTGTCCGATAGGGATTCAGCCGAAAGCAGCTTTCGCTGTTATCATGCAATGCTGTTTCAGTGAAATTTAGAAAGATGCACTCCAACATGGCTTTCTTTGGCGTTGGAGTGCATCCTTTTTTTATAATTATTGAAGGTTGTTTTTGCCTTTCTATCAGCAGGTACATAGCGTGATTGAATAGAACATAAATTCAAATAAAGTTCGATGTTTTTTATGTCTCATTAAAGACAACAAAAGCATACTTGGAAGATAAACGAATGTAAGGAAATCAGGCTGAGGGAGACGCAGGGTCAGAGATTGATATTATAACATTCGTAGGCATTGACAATGGTGGTCTGAACGAATTGACACTGGCGTGGGAATTGCATGCCGTAATTGAGGTGGGTGTGGCCGTGTATCATATAGGCTGGTGTGTAGCGCGTGAGCAGTGAGGGGAAAACGCGGAACCCTTGATGCGGCAGATCCGGTCCGTCATGGATGCCGTGAGCGGGGGAATGGGTGAGCAGGATATCAAATCCGCCGTGCCGCCAAAGAGAAAACCACAGGCGGCGGACGCGGCGGTTCATTTCGCTCTGTGTGTATTGGTGTTTGCCCTGCTTGTAGCGGATGGAACCGCCCAAACCGAGAATCCGGATGCCGCGGTAGCAATAGATTTGATCTTCGACGCAGATGCAGCCGAGCGGAGGACGCGATTGGTACACATCGTCGTGGTTACCGTGTACATACAGCACGGGAGCGTGCGAATAGGTTGCAATAAAGGACAGATAATCGGGCGCGAGATCGCCGCAGGATAGAATTAGGTCGACATCCTTGCGCCGATAGGGATGTGAAGGATCCCAAAGAGCAGGGGATTCCACATCGGCTATGGTTAAAATATTCATGGTTTGCAGATCCCCTGTGTGCGTATTAGTGCTTGCGCCTCCGGCAGCAGTTGATCGAACGCGGGCAAACCGCCCACAACGTTATCGGCCAGCCAGTCCATCGTGATAAGTTCCTGCGGCGTGATAGCGCGGCTCTGATAATCCATCACTTTACCTGATTGGGTACGGATTTGGCCGGAGAACGGATGGAACGCACCCGCGCGGATGCTTTGTTTGAGCAAATCTATCAGGCGGAGCGTGCCTTCCGGCAGACTTCGCGAGCAGATAAGATCGATCACACCACTGTCCATGCCCCACCAATAGTTGATGGCGTGTGTGCCGATGCGATCGCTGTTCCAGCTGCCGTTGAGATAGCTGCGTACAATCCGTTCATATAGCTGTCCCCAGCGGCAAAGCGACAGCGCAAGGTTGGAAAGATTATTGTCGTGCGCATGGTACAAACCGACATAATGCGGCAGTGAGGTGTCCGCGGAAATCATATCCTGATCGGCAATGTAGGAGATACCTGCGTTGGATAGGCGGCTGCGATAATCGCTGTGAATCGTCTTGGACCATTCCAGATAAACCTGCGCGCGGGGATTGACCAGCTTTGCGCCCAATGCAAAGGCGTTGATGTTGGCTGTGATGCCGTAAATCGGATAGTCCGCAATATAGCCGATGCGATCATCGGTGGTCAAACTGCCCGCAATAGCGCCCATAAGGAATTTACCCTCATACATGCGGGCGTAATAGGTGCGGATGGAAGGATGTGCAGTGTTAAGAGAGCAGTTGAGTACGGTGATCTTGGGATTGGCCAGTGCTGTCTGCACACTCGGCTGGAGCAGGCGGGGCGAGGTGGTAAAAATCAGGTCGGACATGTCGCAAACTGCCGCGGTAAGCGCCTTTTGCGCAGCGGCATCTGTGTCTGCGCCATCCAAACAGATTGTCTCGACCTGCCCGCCGAATGCAGATTCCAAATCGTGACGTCCAAGCTCGTGCGCATAGACCCAGCTTGAGGTTTGCGCTGTTCCGGCGTGGATAAAAGCAATGCGCAGATGGCTGGAGGAGAGCACGGGGAACAGAGGGCGGCGATCGGTTGGTTTAAGTACCAAATGGATAGAGGTGTCCATGTCCCGGTTGCAAATCTCATCCCACAGACTGGCCAATTCGGTGCGCAGTGTCGCAGCGGTTTTATTTTTAGAAACTGAGTAGTCGTAGATGTTGCAGTAAATCAGCATGGCATCTCCCACGGTGAGCGTGAGTTTGCCGGCGGAGCGGTCCTCGAATTCACGGCGGAAAGTGGTATAGAACGCGCGGAAGTCGCGCCGCTCCTGTGCATCCCAGACGGCCTCGGTATCGGACGGGTGCACCAAGGCAAGTAGTTCATCAAAACCGCTTTCTCGGCTGAACCACAGATAGTTGATGCCGGTCAGGGCGTAAAAATGCAAAAATTTGGTGTAAATGCGGCTTTCCTCCGTATTATCCGGCACAGGAAGAATACGGGTGACCGTGCCGTACACGGAAACGGCGCCGAAATGACGAAGCACACTCACACGCTTGTGGCCCTCAACCACATAGAATTTGTTCATAAACTCATAAGCGGTGATCGGGTCTCGTATGCCGCTGGACAAGTGCGCATCGCACAGCGCGCTCCACTTCTCGGCAAACTCGGTTTTTTCGCTCATGAGCGGCAAAAAGCCGTGCGTAAAGGCAGGCTGACGGCCGGCGTAGTAAGTTCCCACTATCAATTCGAGGGGGATCTCCACCAAACCAAGCGATTGCTGAGATGCGATTGCACTGTGCTGGATGATTTGTTCCAGCACGGGAAGAAATGGAGATTCTCCATGTGCCAGACTGGTGCGGTAGACCCGGCGTCCAAGGCGATACGCCTTGCGGTATTCGTCGAGTTACATAGGACACCTTCTTTCTGATGGCTTTATTTGGCTTCATCGTAGCATAACTGTATATGAAAAACAATCGTTTGGAACTAAAATCAAAAACTTATCCGGCATATCAGAAAATTACCGTTGCAAAAGACAGGTGTAGAGTGGTATCCTGCAAACAGAAAGAAAATTTGGTATGACATCGATTTTATGTATCATCTGATTTTGGAGGAATTTACCATGGCGAGCATCACCTTTTCCCATGTGAACAAGACCTATCCAGGTAATGTGGAAGTCATTTCGGATCTGAATCTGGAGATTAAGGACAAGGAGTTTGTCATCCTGGTCGGTCCGTCCGGCTGCGGAAAATCCACCACGCTGCGCATGATTGCAGGACTGGAAGACATCACCAGTGGTGAACTGCGCATTGGTGACCGTGTGGTCAACGATGTTGCCCCCAAGGATCGCGATATTGCAATGGTGTTCCAGAACTATGCCCTGTATCCGCATATGTCGGTGTATAAGAATATCGCGTTCGGCTTGCAGCTGCGCAAGGTGCCGCGCGAGGAAATCGATAAAAAGGTGCACGAGGCAGCGCGTATCCTCGATCTGGAGCACCTGCTCGATCGCAAGCCGAAGGCGCTGTCCGGCGGTCAACGCCAGCGTGTGGCGCTCGGCCGTGCGATGGTGCGCGATCCGGCTGTGTTCTTGCTTGACGAGCCGCTTTCCAATCTGGACGCAAAACTGCGCACCTCGATGCGCACCGAGATTAGCAAGCTGCACCGCAAACTGAACACCACTTTTGTCTATGTCACGCATGACCAGACAGAAGCGATGACGATGGGAGATCGTATCTGTGTGATGAAGGACGGCGTGATTCAGCAGTTTGATACCCCGCAGATGCTGTACGATTTTCCGCGTAACCTGTTTGTTGCCGGATTTATTGGCTCGCCGCAGATGAACTTTATCACTGCAAAGATTGTTAAGAGCGGCGGCCATCTGGGTGCAAACTTTGATCGGTTCACCCTGCTGCTGAACGAGCAGAAGTCCAAGGCGCTCGAAAGTTATGTTGATAAAGAAGTGATTATCGGTATCCGGCCGGAGGATTTTATGGAGGTCACCACCCAGCCCGAGGAGGAGACTTTGACCGCGACGGTCGAACTGGCTGAACTGATGGGAGCGGAAACCAACCTGTACATGGACTGCGGAGGCAATAAGCTGACCGTGCGCATGCCGTCCAGTGTCCGCCCGGCAGAGCAGTCTGCCTACACGGTCGCGGTCAAGGTGGATAAGATTCACGTATTTGATAGGGAAACCGAGCAGGCAATCTGTCATTGAGCAGGCAGTTTATGTCGGAGTGTGTACGGGAGCATAAAGCGGATTCCGGCAGAGTGACGGCACATCAGCCTATGCTGTTTCGCTTAGAGAAGCCGGACCGGTCTGAAGATAAAGGGTTTGCAGAGCTCATCTGGGTTGAGCAGATCAGTTCGACCGCGCTGTCTAAACAGGAAAGGTGTACGTTACGACTGCTGCGGGGTCAGCTGACTGTATTGGCGACGGTAAAGGGCAGTATGCAGATTCAGTCGGATGCGCTGACGGCCACGATACGACGCGGGCAGGCAATGATGATGGAGGATGGCGAGGATTGCTGCCTGACGGCATTGGATGCGGGCGAATATATTGTGGCAGTGCTCAGCGGTTCGCTGGTGGAAACCGTACTTAAAACACACCTTATGCAAAAGAAGGTGTTTTGCCCGGCGGGACTGGCCGATTTGCTGGAAGCAGCAAATGAGGTAGGCAGAGAACCTATCAGTGCCGAACAAATTTCAGCGGCGGCCTATCAATTGCTGATGCGGCTACACGAAACAGCGCGTCTGTATGAAGAAAGCAGCGGCTATCCGCTGCTGGTGGACGCTGGAATGGGGATTATGCGGGATGAATTTGCGCATATTTGCGGGGTAGATGAAGTTGCCGAGCGGCTGGGGATTTCTACCGCACATTTTACCCGCCTATTCTCTCGGGTGGTTGGTACGCCGCCGGGTCGTTTCCTCAAACTTCTGAAGATCGAGTATGCAAAAAAACTGCTGCCTTTGCCCGATATGAACGTTTCATTGGTGGTGGAAATGATTGGATTTTCCGATGCCAATTACTTTGCCAAGGCGTTTCGCAAGGAAACCGGTATGTCTCCTGGAGAATTCCGGAAGCTGAATCGTTCAGTTGCTTCTGAGGATGAAGAGGTGCAGAATATGCTCCGGGAAATATACTTATAGACAACATAAGAAGTACTCGTTTTTCTTTTCTCTTTTTGCAAAAGACGCTTTTCTGCTATGGAAAAGCGCCTTTTGTTTGCCTATAACGCGGGCACACACGATGGCATTGATGCAGATTTTTCTGCTTCCGCGGTATCTAATGGTTTTCAGGGTGCACCTGCTGGATACCACTGTTGCGTTCGTGTTTCCGGGATTGGTTTCGACATTTGACGCTTATTTAATGAAAATCTCGCCCTGCTGGGAGAAAGTGGGCGTTTAATAGATTTGCAGCATGAAAGAACCCGGCGCTGGCAGAGACGCGGCCGTGTTAACAAAACGGGCGAAACTGGAAGCTTTGGTTGGTGGAAATTTTGACATTGCACTGGTATACTGGCAGATAGAATATCAAAACAGGAGGAAAAGATATGAGTTTGGGCAGCAGTTTGTACCATGCTCGGAAAAAGAGTGGTCTCTCTCAGGAGAATGTCTCTGAAAAACTGGGTGTCAGCCGCCAGACCATCTCAAAATGGGAAACCGATGAAACTTTGCCGGATATTCGCCAGTCCAAACGGCTGGCGGTACTCTATCACATGACGCTGGATGAGTTGATTGAATATGATTTTGACGAACAGCAGGCGCAGCAGATGATTGACGGTGTCAGCGACGAGGCACAGTCCAGAATTGACTGGAACAAGGTGTGGAGTAAAAAATACCCGGTGCTGGCCACCTATCATGAGAAGGTGCGCATCAGCGACTATGCCTCAGAGTTGAGGGAGATGCTGACCCGGCTGCGGGTGGAATACGGTTACAACAGCACCGATGCGCTGCTGGTGCTCAAAGACATTCTGGCCTGTGTTTGGAAGGGGCAGATATAGGCGCGAGATCACAAAAGAGCTAACTGATGGGGAAAGGTCAGTTAGCTCTTTTTGTGCGAGCGATATTTTTGTCTATGGCAGACGACATGCCAACAGCCTTACAGTTTTGTAAGGCTGCGCAAAAACGCTGTCGGATATGCTATAATGACGTCAGCAACCCGGAATGGAGGGGATTCTCGTGAACCAACTGCTGTTACTCGAAGACGACCGTAGTCTGGTCGACGGCTTGACCTATTCGTTACGTAAAAATGGTTTTGCGGTTGAGGTGGTGCGCACGGTAGCTGAAGCGTTGGCATGTCTGCCGCATCTGGACTGTTTTGATTTGCTCATTCTGGATGTGACGCTGCCGGACGGCACGGGCTTTGCGGTATGCGAAGCGGTGCGTGCGGCAGGCAGCGCCGTACCAATTCTGTTCTTGACCGCGTCCGACGAGGAGGTGCATATTATCCGCGGGCTGGACTGCGGCGGCGACGATTATATCACCAAACCTTTCCGGTTGGGTGAACTGTGCTCGCGCATTCGGGCGCTGCTGCGCCGAGCGGGTATGACAAAGGAAAGGCAGGGACAATGTCTGCAAAGCGGTGCGCTCCGGATTGACCTGCTGAGCCGTCGTGCTACGCTAAACGGTCGGCCATTGGAGCTGACAAATGCAGAATATCGCTTACTCTGTTTGCTTGTGAGAAACGCCGGTCGTTTGATGACGCGTGAGGTCATTTTAAATGAACTGTGGGACGATGCTGGGGACTTTGTGGATGACAATACCCTGTCAGTTTATGT
>DXEF01000028.1 GCA_019115085.1 Candidatus Agathobaculum pullicola
CCCGTTACACCAAGCGTGGCGGTCAGGTATGGATCAAGATTTTCCCCGACAAGCCGGTAACCGAGAAGCCGGCCGAAACCCGAATGGGTTCCGGTAAGGGCTCGCCCGAATACTGGGTAGCGGTTGTAAAGCCCGGCCGCGTTCTGTTTGAGATCGCTGGCGTTTCTGAAGAAGTTGCCCGCGAGGCCCTGCGTCTGGCAAGCCACAAGCTGCCGTGCAAGACCAAGTTCGTTGCCCGTGAGACCAAGAATGGCGGTGAAGCATGATGAAGGCATCTGAGATCAGAGAACTGACGGCCGAGGAACTGGCTGCAAAGCTGGGCGACCTGAAGAAGGACCTCTTCAACCTCCGTCTTCAGCTCGCTACCAACCAGCTCGACAACACCAACAAGATCACTGAGGTCAAGCGCGACATTGCGCGTGTCAACACCGTAATCCGTGAGAAGCAGCTCGCGGAGAAGGCGTAAAGGGAGGGAAACGAATTGAGCGAAAGAGCATTACGCAAAACGCGAGTAGGCAAGGTCGTTTCCGACAAGATGGACAAGACCATTGTCGTCGCAATTGAGGATCGCGTAGCGCATCCTCTGTATAAGAAGGTTATTCCGCACACCTACAAGCTGAAGGCGCACGACGAGAACAACGAGTGCCGCATCGGCGACAAGGTGAAGGTGATGGAGACCCGTCCGCTGTCCAAGGATAAGCGCTGGAGACTGGTTGAAGTCATCGAGAAGGCAAAGTAAGGAGGAGAGCACATGGTTCAGCAGGAAACTTTTCTGCGTGCGGCTGACAACAGCGGCGCGAAGGAACTGAAGGTAATCCGTGTTCTCGGCGGCTCCGCACGCAAGTACGGCAACATCGGTGACGTAGTCGTCTGCTCGGTGCGCAAGTGCACCCCGGGCGGCGGCGTGAAGAAGGGCGACGTCGTTAAGGCGGTCATCGTCCGCACCGTCAAGGGCCTGCGCCGCGCGGATGGCAGCTATATCCGCTTTGACGAGAACGCCGGCGTCATCATCCGTGACGATAAAAACCCCCGCGGCACCCGTATCTTTGGGCCTGTCGCTCGCGAGCTGCGCGATAAGGACTATATGAAGATCCTGTCGCTTGCTCCGGAAGTACTGTAAGGAGGTCGCCAAGAATATGAATACTCTGCATGTTAAGACGGGCGACACCGCAGTCGTTCTTTCCGGCAAGGAAAAGGGCAAGCGCGGCAAGGTTCTGTCCGTAAACCCGAAGAAGGGTATGGTTGTTATCGAAGGTGTGAACATGATTAAGTGCCACACCAAGCCCCGCCGTCAGGGTGAAACCGGCGGCATCATCGAGCGCGAGGGCGCGCTGCGTGCGTGCAAGGTTATGCGTGTCTGCCCGAAGTGCAACAAGCCGACCCGCCCCGCACACAAGTTCGCTGAGAACGGTGCAAAGCTGACGGTGTGCAAGCACTGCGGCGAGACGCTTTAAGAAGAGGAGGCAAGCAATAAATGGTTCCGAATATGAAAGCCAAGTATACTGCGGATGTTGCGCCTGCTCTGATGAAGAAGTTCCAGTACAAGAGCACGATGCAGATCCCGACCATCGATAAGATCGTCGTTAACGTCGGCTGCGGCAAGGAAGCCAACGGCAACTCCAAGGTGATCGAGTCCGTTGTCCGCGACATCGCAGCCATCACCGGCCAGAAGCCGGTTGTCACCCACGCCCGCAAGTCGGTTGCGAACTTTAAGCTCCGCGAGGGCATGCCGGTTGGCGTTAAGGTTACCTTGCGCCGCGACCGCATGTGGGAGTTCCTCGATCGTCTGTTCAACGTAGCGCTTCCCCGTGTCCGCGACTTCCGCGGCATCAACGGCGACGCGTTCGACGGCCGCGGCAACTACGCCCTCGGCCTGAAGGAGCAGCTGATTTTCCCGGAAATCTCCTACGATCAGATCGATAAGATCCGTGGTATGGACATCGTTATCTGCACCACCGCACAAACCGACGAAGAAGCCAAAGAGCTGCTCACGCTGATGGGCGCTCCGTTTGCAAAGTAAGGGAGGAGAAACAACATGGCTAAGAAGGCAATGATCCTCAAGCAGCAGGCGAAGCCGAAGTTCTCTACCCGCGCTTACAACCGCTGCAAGATCTGCGGCCGTCCGCACGCTTATCTGCGTGATTTCGGTATCTGCCGTATCTGCTTCCGCGAGCTGGCTTACAAGGGCCAGATCCCGGGCGTTCGCAAGGCTTCCTGGTAAGGCTTGCGTCGACTGAAAACGACAAAAAGCGGGCGCTCTGGCGCCCGCTTTTCGCAAATGCTGCCGAAGTGTGTCGGCAAATATCGTTTTATTGCGTTTTGACGGGAACGAAAGCCGAATATTTTTGAAAAATAGTCATTTTGTTGCTTGCCAATGCGCGAAAAAGCGTGCTATAATTAATCGATAGCCCGCCCTTGCGGGCTTATCGGCTGTAACTATAAAACAGCCAACCCCCAGCCGCTGTCCGTGGAAGGGCCACAGGCAGTGTAAAGAAAAGTGGGAGGCAAACAGGTCAATCAAGAGGGGACCCAACCCAGCCCCGCTCCGATTGCTGCACTACCCCCAAACTTCTTGAAAAGGAGAGCATTTATGCAGATCACTGATCCTATCGCGGATATGCTGACCCGTATCCGCAACGCCGGCAATGCTCGTCATGCCAGCGTGGACGTACCCGCGTCCAAAATGAAGAAGGCAATTGCCCAGATCCTGCTCGATGAGGGCTATATCAAGTCCTTTGAGACCGTCGAGGGCAACACCCAGGGCATCATCCGCATCACGCTCAAGTATGTGGACGGCCGCCAGAAGGCCATCACCGGCCTCAAGCGCGTTTCCAAGCCCGGCCTGCGTGTGTATGCCGGTGCGCAGGAGCTTCCGAAGGTGCTCCGCGGCCTTGGTATTGCCATCATTTCCACCTCGAGAGGCATCATGACCGACAAGAAGGCCCGCGAGCTGAACGTCGGCGGCGAAGTCCTCGCATTCGTATGGTAAGGGGAGGTATAAAATATGTCTCGAATTGGTAGAATGCCGATTGCCATCCCGTCCGGTGTGGAGGTCAAGGTTGACGGCCATGTCGTAACGGTCAAGGGCGCAAAGGCAACCCTTACCCGCGAAATCCACCCGAACATCACTGTAGCGGTGGAGGGAAATGAAATCCTTGTCACCCGTCCGAACGACGCCAAGGAAAACCGTGCCCTGCACGGCCTGACCCGTTCGCTCGTCAACAACATGGTTGTCGGCGTGACCGACGGCTTCAAGAAGGAGCTGAGCGTACAGGGTGTTGGTTACCGTGTACAGAAGCAGGGCAAGGATCTGGTTATGAACCTCGGTTACTCGCATCAGGTTACCATGAGCGAAATCGACGGCATCACGATCGACGTTCCGAATCCGAACACGATCATCATCTCCGGTCCTGACAAGCAGAAGGTCGGCCAGTTTGCAGCGGAAGTCCGCGAGAAGCGTCCGCCGGAACCCTACAAGGGCAAGGGCATTCGCTACGCTGACGAGTATGTCCGCCGCAAGGAAGGCAAGACCGGCGCGAAGAAGAAGTAAGGAAAGGAGAGGCGAATTTAAATGGTTTCGAAGAAGGATTCCAACAAGGCGCGTCTACAGCGCCACAAGCGCGTACGCGCAAAGATCAGCGGCACCGCCGAGCGTCCGCGTCTGGACGTTTACCGTTCCGCAAAGAATATCTACGCACAGGTCATCGACGATGTGGCCGGCGTTACCCTCGTATCCGCCTCGACTGCCGAGAAGGACTTCACCGAGTACGGCGGCAACAAGGATGCAGCCAAGAAGGTTGGCATGCTGGTTGCCGAGCGCTGCAAGGCCAAGGGCATTGAAAACGTCGTGTTTGACCGCGGCGGTTATCTGTACCACGGCCGCGTGAAGGAACTCGCGGAAGGCGCCCGTGAGGGCGGCCTGCAGTTTTAAGTCGGGAGGAGGTAAAACATGGCTCAGTTTAACAGAAACGATAAGCGCGAGGACGAGTTTTCCGAGAATGTAGTCGCGCTCAACCGCGTTGCCAAGACCGTTAAGGGCGGCCGTATCTTCAAGTTTGCGGCGCTGGTCGTTGTTGGCGACGGCAAGGGCACGGTCGGCTTCGGCCTCGGCAAGGCTTCCGAGGTTCCGGATGCAATCCGTAAGGGCATCGAGGACGCCAAGAAGAACCTCGTTAAGATTTCGCTGAAGGGCACCACTATCCCGCATGAGGTGATCGGTGAGTTCGGCGCGGGCCGCGTTCTGCTCAAGCCCGCCGCTCCCGGTACCGGCGTTATCGCCGGCGGCGCGGTTCGTGCAGTCGTTGAGGCTGCCGGCATCAAGGACATCCGTACCAAGTGCCTGCGCTCCAGCAACCCGCAGAACGTTGTAACCGCAACGATGGAAGGCCTCAAGAGCCTGCGCGACGCTGCTCAGGTAGCGGCTGTTCGCGGCAAAGCCGTAGAAGAACTGTAAGAAAGGGGTAACTCACAATGGCTAACATGAAGATTACCCTGAAAAAGAGCCTGGTCGGCCGCTTGGATAAGCACATCGCGACCGCTCATTCTTTGGGGCTTAAGAAGATTAACGATGTAACCGTTCAGCCGGACAACGCGCAGACGCGCGGCAAGGTAAAGCAGATCGGTTACCTGCTCGAAGTTGTAGAGGAGGCGTAACCCATGAAGCTTCACGAATTATCGCCTGCCGCGGGTTCTGCAAAGCCCGCTTACCGCAAGGGCCGCGGCGCTGGTTCCGGTAACGGCAAGACCGCAGGCCGCGGTCACAAGGGCCAGTGGGCCCGCTCGGGCGGCGGCGTCCGCCCCGGCTTTGAAGGCGGCCAGATGCCTCTGGCTCGTCGTCTGCCCAAGCGCGGCTTCAACAATATTTTCGGCACCACCTACGCACCGGTCAATGTTTCCGCTCTGGAGAAGTTTGAGGACGGCACTGAGGTCACCGCAGAGTCCCTGCGCGAGGCCGGTATCGTCAAGAATGCTCTCGACGGCATCAAGATCCTTGGCAACGGCACGCTGACAAAGAAGCTGACGGTGAAAGCCGCAGCGTTCTCTGCGTCCGCAAAGGAGAAGATCGAAGCCGCAGGCGGAAAGGCCGAGGTGATTTAAGGTGTTTCAAACCCTTAAAAACGCTTGGCATATGCCCGAGCTGCGCAAAAAGATCCTGTACACGCTGTTTATTCTGCTGATCTTCCGCTTTGGCTCGTGCATTCCCGTTCCGTTTATCAACACCACGCTGCTGGCGCAGTATTTTGAGCAGGCCGCTGTCGGCGGTTCGATGCTCGGCTATTTGGATATGTTTACCGGCGGCGGTCTGTCACAGGCGACGATTTTCGCCATGTCGATCACCCCGTATATCAACGCATCCATCATTCTGCAGCTGCTGACCGTTGCCATCCCCGCCCTCGAGCGCATGGTTAAGGACGGCGGCGAGGAAGGCCGCAAGAAGATTGCATCCTGGACCCGCTATCTGGCGGTTATCCTGGGCCTTCTGCAGGGCTTCTCTTACTACGCGCTGCTGCGCAGCCAGGGCTTCCTGTCCAACACGGGCGCACTGGCCGGCGCCGCAATCATCCTGACCTTCACCGCGGGCACCGCGCTGATCATGTGGCTGGGCGAGCATATCACCCAGAACGGCATCGGCAACGGTATTTCGATTATCCTGTTTGCCGGTATCGTTTCGCGTGGTCCGTCTCTGGTTCGCACGCTGTGGAACCTCGTGCAGACGGGCGGTCAGGGCATCCTGTCGGCTGTGCTGATGATTGTCATCGGTCTGGCCATCGTGGTGTTCATTGTGTTCATGTCCAATGCGGAGCGCCGCATTCCGGTACAGTACGCAAAGCGTGTGGTTGGCCGTAAGATGTACGGCGGCCAGTCCACCCACCTGCCGATCAAGGTCAATGCGTCCGGCGTTATGCCGATCATTTTCGCATCGTCCATCCTCTCCCTGCCGCAGACCATTTCGATGTTCTGGCAGCCGCAGTCGGGTACGGTCGGCTATCATATCATGAACCTGTTCTCACAGTCTAACCCGTTCTATATCGTGGTTTATGCACTGTTGATCCTTGCGTTTGCGTATTTCTACGCATCCATTCAGTTCAACCCGATCGAGATCGCCAACAACCTTAAGAAGAACGGCGGCTTTATTCCGGGCTTCCGTCCGGGCAAGCCGACCTCGGACTTCATCACCAAGGCGCTGGGCAAGGTCACCTTTGTCGGTGCGCTCTTCTTGGGAGTCGTTGCGATTCTGCCGCTGATTGTCGGTGCAATTTCTCCCACGCTGTCCAATGTGGCACTGGGCGGCACCTCGGTCATCATCGTGGTCGGCGTTGCGCTTGATACGGTCAAGCAGATGGAGGCGCAGATGCTCATGCGTCATCACAAGGGCTTCTTGGAATAATGCTGGAGGCGTATTTGAAAGTGAAATTGATTTTACTGGGCGCTCCGGGCGCCGGCAAGGGAACGCTTGCATCCTATCTGATTGAGAAGATGGGCATTCCCAGCATCTCCACTGGCAATATCCTGCGTGAGGCAATCAAGAACAATACCCCCCTCGGCCAGAAGGCCAAGGGCTTCATGGACGCCGGCCAGCTTGTGCCGGATGAGCTGGTAATCAACCTGCTCGAGGAGCGCATCGCGCAGCGTGACTGCAAGAGCGGCTTCATCCTCGACGGTTTTCCGCGCACCATTCCGCAGGCGGAAGCGCTGGACAAGATTGCCGAAATTGATTGCGCACTCTCCCTCGAGGTACCCTACGAGGTGATTGCAAAGCGTATGACCGGTCGCCGCGTGTGCCTGCGCTGCGGCGCAACCTACCACATCGATGCCAACCCGCCGCGTGTGGAAGGCGTATGTGATATCTGCGGCGATAAGCTGGTTATCCGCAGCGACGACCAGCCGGACGTAGTCAAGCGCCGTCAGGAAACCTATTGCGAGCAGACCGAGCCGCTCAAGGGCTATTATGAGGCCCAGGGCAAGCTCAAGAGCATCGACGGCGCGCAGGGCATTCGGGAAACCGAAAAGCTCGCGGTTGCCGCGCTGGGTCTGTAAGATATGATACGCATTAAAACAGAGCAGGAGCTCGAACGGATGCGCGTTGCCTGCCGCCTGACCGCCATTGCGCGTAAGGCGGCGGCGGACGCCGTCCACCCCGGTGTCACTACGGGCGAGATTGACCGGATTGTCCGCAAAACAATCGAGCAGGCGGGCGGCAAGCCCTCCTTCCTCGGTTATGCCGGCTTTCCCGGCAGCGCCTGTGTATCGATCAACGACGAGGTCATCCACGGTATCCCTTCCGACACCCGCGTGGTCAACGAGGGCGATATTGTGAAGGTGGACGTCGGCGCCTATATCGGCGGCTTCCATGGCGACTGTGCCTGCACCGTACCTTGCGGTGCGGTCAGCGACGAAGCCAAGCGCTTGATCGAGGTGACCCGGCAGAGCTTCTATGAGGGTATCAAATTTGCCCGCGAGGGCTATCGCGTTTCGGATATCTCTGCGGCCGTACAGGCCTATGTGGAGAAAAACGGATTTTCGGTCGTGCGTGCGTACGTCGGTCACGGCGTGGGCGAGAATCTGCACGAATCCCCCGAAGTGCCGAACTTCGGCCGCCCCGGTCACGGCCTCCGTTTGCAGCGCGGTATGACCATCGCAGTGGAACCCATGGTCAACGTGGGTGTGTATGACATTAAGGTCCTGCCGGACGGCTGGACCGTCAAAACCAAGGACGGCAAATTGTCCGCCCACTACGAAAACACCATTGCCATCACAGATGGAGAGCCGGAGATTATGACCAATATCGACGGCGAGGTGCTGTAATGGCAGAGACTCATACAGCCGACATTGTCCTGTCGCTGACCGGAAGGGATAAGGGGCTTTTGATGCTGGTTGTCGCGGAAGAGGGGGAGTTTCTTCTGCTGGCCAACGGGCGCGGCCGTCGGGCGGAAAACCCGAAGCGCAAGCGCCGCCGGCATGTCAGCCGTCAGGGCCGGTGCGACGAACGCACCCAGCGCAAGCTGCTGGAAAGCGGCCGCCTGACCAACAGCGATATCCGTAAAGCGCTCGCCCTCTGGACGGAGGCGGAGGACGCAAATTGACCGAGGAGGGTATCCCGTAAATGGCAAAAGATGATGTAATCGAACTGGAAGGTACCGTCATAGAGGCGCTGCCTAACGCGATGTTCCAGGTGGAGCTGCCCAATGGGCATAAGATCCTTGCCCATATCTCCGGCAAGCTCCGCATGAATTTTATTCGCATTCTTCCCGGCGACAAGGTCACCGTTCAGATGTCGCCCTACGACCTGACCCGCGGTCGTATCACTTGGCGTTCCAAGTAAGAAAAAAGCGGGCGGAGGCGCGTATGTGACCCGAGCGCCAGCGGTCGCCGGTTATGCCGGTGTCCCATCCCACCAAAAATTTTGATGGAGGTAAAATGTCATGAAGGTAAGACCGTCTGTAAAGCCGATCTGCGAAAAGTGCAAGATCATTCGCCGCAAGGGCAAGGTTATGGTTATCTGCCAGAACCCGAAGCACAAGCAGAAGCAGGGCTAAAACCCTTATAGGGGGTATCCAATACCCCCTATATACGAAAGAAAGTTCCGGTAGAAACTTTCTTTCGATACCCCCGGACGCGGCCCAAGGCCGCTGAGTCGAGGTGTAAAAAGTCCGGCAAAGCGGGACTTTTTACGGAAACTGCACAGCAGTTTCTATATAATTGCCGCGCATAAGGCGCGGGATGATGGTTTACGTGAACACGACAAGCACGCACAGCGTGTGCGGCGCTGCAGGGGCGGAGGCGGTCCCTATACTGTGTTTGCCAACACGCCTCAGTGTAACAAATCGGAGGTTATAGAAAATATGGCACGTATTGCCGGTGTTGACCTTCCCCGCGAGAAGCGCGTGGAGATCGGCCTGACCTACGTCTTCGGCATTGGCCGCAAGACATCCAACGAAATCCTTACCAAGACCGGTATCAACCCGGATACCCGCGTCAAGGATCTGACTGAAGAAGAAGCCGCTAAGCTGCGTGAAGTAATCGACCGCGACTACAACGTCGAGGGCGACCTGCGCCGCGAAATCGGCCTGAATATCAAGCGCTTGGTTGAAATCGGCTGCTACCGCGGCCTGCGTCACCGTCGCGGCCTGCCGGTTCGCGGCCAGCGCACCAAGACCAACGCGCGTACCCGCAAGGGCCCGAAGAAGACCATTGCGAACAAGAAGAAGTAAGGAGGGGAACGTATAAATGGCTAAGGTACAGAAGAAGGGCGCGGTGACCCGTACGCGCCGCCGCGAGCGCAAGAACATTGAAAAGGGCGCGGCTCATATCCGTTCCTCTTTCAACAACACTATCGTTACCATCACCGACCTGAACGGCAACGCGATTTCCTGGGCTTCCTCCGGCGAAATGGGCTTCCGCGGCTCGCGTAAGTCCACTCCGTTCGCGGCGCAGACCGCAGCTGAGACCGCTGCCGCCGCTGCGATGGAGCACGGCCTCAAGACTGTTGAAGTTTACGTCAAGGGCCCCGGTTCCGGCCGTGAGGCTGCGATCCGTGCGCTGCAGGCTGCCGGCCTCGAGGTTACCATGATTAAGGATGTAACCCCGATCCCGCACAATGGCTGCCGCCCGCCCAAGAGAAGAAGAGTCTAATAGAGGAGGAAACCGATAAATGGCTAAGAATACACAGCCCGTTCTCAAGCGCTGCAAGACGCTTGGTCTCTCCCCCGCGGTTCTGGGCTACTCCAAGTCCACCAAGCGTCAGCCCAAGCAGACCCGCCGTAAGCAGTCCGAGTATGGCATGCAGCTGGCTGAAAAGCAGAAGGTAAAATTCATCTACGGCGTTCTCGAGAAGCAGTTCCGTGCTTACTACGAGAAGGCTGACCGCAAGCAGGGCATCACCGGTTCTATCCTGCTGCAGGAGCTGGAGCGTCGTCTGGATAACGTCGTTTTCCGCATGGGCTTTGCCAACACCCGCCGCGAGGCGCGTCAGCTGGTAAACCACGCGCACTTTACTGTAAACGGCAAGCGCGTCAACATCCCGTCCTATCAGGTAAAGCCGGGCGATGTTGTTGCTGTCCGTGAGAAGTCCCGCACCTCCACCAAGTTCAAGACCCTGCTGGAGGAGAACGGCAAGAAGGCCTGCCCCAAGTGGATCGACAAGGCCAAGGACTCCTTCGAGGGCAAGATCGTTGCGATGCCGGCCCGCGATGACATCGACTACGATGTTGAAGAGCACCTCATCGTCGAGTTGTACTCGAAATAATAGACCCTCGCTTTTGGAGCTGGCGAGGCGTCTGCTTCGCTTGCTCCGCTTAGAGTTTCCAACCAATGTGAAGGAGGGTACCAAATGATCGAAATCGAAAAGCCGCGTATTGACTGTGAACAGCTCGCTGAGGACGGTTCTTACGGTAAGTTCGTCGTAGAGCCGCTGGAGCGCGGATACGGCACCACGCTGGGCAACTCCCTGCGCCGCATCCTGCTCTCCTCGCTGCCCGGTACGGCAGCGTCCAGCATCAAGATTGCCGGCGTGCAGCATGAGTTTTCCACCATTCCGGGCGTTAAAGAAGACGTGACCGAGATTGTGCTGAACATCAAGGGCATCATTGCCAAGCTGCATTGCGACGGCCCCAAGACGGTCTACATTGAGGCCGCCGGTGAGGGCGAGGTCAAGGCCGGTGATATCCATGCCGACGGCGAGGTTGAGATTCTCAATCCCGACATGCACATCGCTACCTTGATGAGCGACGCGCGTCTGTCCATGGAGATCACGCTGACTTCCGGCCGCGGCTATGTGCCGGCTGAGAAAAACAAGCAGCATCAGACCTCTATCGGGGTCATTCCGGTGGATTCGATCTACACGCCGGTCTATAAGGTCAACTACACGGTGGAAAATACCCGTGTGCGCGATCTGACCGACTATGATAAACTCACACTCGAGGTATGGACCGACGGCACGATCACCGCGCGCGACGCGGTTTCGCTCGGCGCGAAGGTCCTGCGCGACCACCTCGACCTGTTCGTCGACCTGTCCGAGGAGATTGGCTCCAAGTACACGGTGGTGGAGAAGGCTGAAGCGCAGCACGATAAGGTGCTTGAAATGACCATTGAGGAGCTGGACTTCTCGGTGCGTTCGTTCAACTGCCTCAAGCGCGCAGGCATCAACACCGTCGAGGATTTGATCAACACTTCCGAAGAGGACATGATGAAGGTCCGCAACCTGGGCCGCAAGTCGCTGGAAGAGGTTATCGGCAAGCTGGAGGCCATGGGCCTGCATCTGGCCAAGTCCGAGGAATGATCCGGACGGTTGCCGTATAACCGTATCGGTTCATGATAAGAACTACAACGCGGCGGCACGTTAAGCCGCGCCGCCGCCTTTACTTTATTTTGGAGGTAAACACGAATGGCTAACAATCGCAAGCTCGGCCGTCCGACGGATCACCGTATGGCGATGCTGCGTGCGATGGTGACCTACCTGCTGGAGAACGGCAAGGTTGAGACCACTGTTGCCCGCGCCAAGGAAGTCGGCCCGCTGACGGAGAAGATGATTACCCTTGGCAAGAAGAACACGCTGGCTTCCCGCCGTCAGGCGATGGCTTTCATCACCAAGGAGGCTGTAGTGGCAAAGCTGTTCTCTGAGATTGCGCCGGAGTATGCAAGCCGTAACGGCGGCTACACCCGCATCATCAAGACCGGTCCCCGCCGCGGCGACGCTGCCGAAATGGCGATCATTGAGCTGGTCAAGTAAAGACTGCTTTGAAAAAGGTTATCCAGTAGCGTGCTTACTGGATAACCTTTTTTATGTGCAAGATGACCGGCATAACAAACAAATTTTAGAAAAAACGTGTTTTCTGCGCGAAAATACCTTGCATTTACAGCGGAAACGTGATATACTAAGCACGTTCAGTAAGAAAGTAACCGTAAGGAGTGGCGAAAGCCACTCCTTACGCTTTGCTTGGAGTTTTTTTGAAGGAGGGATGGCTTTGCAGGCAAAGCAGATCGTCGCCCGCGTGGAGGAGTTGGTCCGTCCCCTGTGCGAGCAGGCCGGCGTTTCCCTATGGGACGTGGAATTTGAAAAGGAAGGCGGACAGTATATGCTGACCGTCACCGTCGACCATCCGGACGGCGTGCATATCGACCAGTGCGAGCAGGTGTCGCGCGCGCTTGACCCGATGCTGGACGAAAAGGAATTTGACAGCATGCCGTCCTATACGCTGTGCGTATCCTCGGCGGGGCTGTCGCGGCGGCTGAAAAAGCCTGAGCACTTCGCGGCGTTTCTCGGCCACACGGTCGAGGTTGGATTTTACAAGCCGGTAAATGGAGCAAAACAGGTTGAAGGCACCTTGATTGCCTATGAAAACGGCAATGTCACGCTGGAAACCGGCGGACAGCGCACGGTTTATGAGCCGGCGGATATCGCCGCGGTACGGCTTGCGGTTGAGATATAAGTAAGGAGTTTGATTGGAAAAAATGGTGAACGCAGAATTTTTTGACGCGCTGGAGCAGCTCGAAAAGGAAAAGGGGATTCCGGTGGACTACATGCTGGACCGCGTGGGTCAGGCGCTGATCACCGCATACAAGCGCGACAACGATGGCATGACGGATAACGTATTTGTCGAGCCGGACCGCGACAAGAAAACCATCCGAATGTATGTGCGCAAAACCGTGGTCAGGGCGGAGGATCTTTACGAGCCGTATGAGGAGATTACGCTGGAAGAGGCCGCGGAATATAAGAAAAACCCGATGGTGGGCGACATTATCGACATTGACATTCCGACCAAGTCATTCGGCCGTATCGCGGCGCAGACTGCCAAGCAGGTCATCATTCAGGGCATCCGCGAAGCGGAGCGCGGCATGGTGATTTCAGAATTTGAGAGCAAGGAGCATGAAATTCTGACCGGCGTCATCTCCCGCATCGACCCGCGCTCGGGCAATGCGTATCTGGATGTGGTTTCGGGCGGCGAGAAGAGCGAAGCGGTACTCTCCGCCACCGAGCAGGTCCGCGGCGAGGAGCTGGTCGAAGGTCAGCGCCTCAAGGTCTACCTGATTGAAGTGCGCCGCGGCACGCGCGGCCCACAGGTCGTGGTTTCCCGCACGCATCCGGGACTGGTCAAGCGCCTGTTCGAGCTGGAAGTACCGGAAATCCATTCCGGCGTGGTCGAGGTCAAGAGCATCGCGCGTGAGGCGGGTAATCGCACAAAGATAGCGGTTGTGTCGCACGAGGAGAACGTCGACCCCATCGGCGCATGCGTCGGTACGCGCGGCGCGCGCGTGGCCAATATCACGGGCGAGCTGAACGGCGAAAAAATCGATATCATCAAGTGGAACGAGGATACCGCGCAGTTTGTTTCCGCGGCCCTTGCGCCGGCGGACGTCATCTCTGCCACTATGCAGGCGGACAACAAGTCCTGCCGCGTGATTGTGCCGGATGATCAGCTGTCGCTGGCCATCGGCAAGGAAGGCCAGAACGCGCGCCTTGCCGCCAAGCTGACCGGCTGCAAAATTGACATCGCTCCCGCTTCGCAGGGCGAATAACAAAACGGGGGTGCGGCAGAATATGGTGCAGAAGAAAATCCCCATGCGGCAATGCCTTGGCTGCCGCGAACATTTTCCCAAGCGTGAACTCATCCGCGTGGTGCGCTCACCCGAAGGTGAAATCACGCTGGATTTCAAGGGCAAGGCGCCCGGCCGCGGGGCGTATCTGTGCGGCAAGCCGGACTGTCTGAAAAAGGCACGTAAGAGCCGCGCAATTGAGCGTGCGCTGTCCGTAGCGGTTCCCGAAGAGGTTTACGACCAGCTGGAGCAGCAGATGGAACAGGAGGGTGCGCATGGCGAGTGATCCCTGTCTTGGTATGCTGGGGCTGGCGCGACGCGCCGGTAAGCTGGCGTTTGGCGATGAGTTGGTGCGTCAGCTCTGCGCCGACCATAAAGCGCGCTGTGTGCTGGTAGCGTCGGACGCGGGCGAAAGCACGGCCAAAAAAGCGGCAATGTACGCCGAGCGTGCGAACGTGCCGTGCATCACTCTGCCGCACGGCAAGGAGACGTTGGGCGCGGCGATTGGCAAGAACGGCTGCGCCGTGTGCGCGCTCAGTGACATCGGCATGGCGGCTGCGGCCATCGGTAAGCTGGCCGCGACACATTCAGAATACGCGGCTGTAGCGGCACAGCTGAGCGAAAAGAATGTGCGCATCCAGTCGCGGCGGGGAAAAAAGAAGCCCCGTGACCGGGAAGCACAGGCAAAAACGGACGAAAAACCGTCCGGGCCTGGCAAAACGCAGCGCAGGACGGACGAACGCAGACGCACGGCCCCGCAGCGCAGCGGAAACGGCAGCGGCCATTTCCGCAAGACGGGAACGAGCAGCCGTCCGACCGCGCAGCACAAACCCACCAAAAACCCACGCGCAAAGCGCGTCTTTGATAGAAAATCCCCGCGCAGCAAAGCAGAGCGGTGATTTTCATCCCATACACCGGCTTTGCCGGCGTAGGGGCTACCAGAGCGGAGCAAAGTTTCGCGCATCGGAACTTTGCGCAGCTTCGGACGCATCCGCGTTTCACGCGGTGCGTCCCCTCTCGATGCAGCCTGTACGGCTGCATCGAAGAACAGTGTATAGGAGGAGTTGCCCATGGCAATAGAGAATAAATATCGCGTACACGAGGTCGCAAAGGATTTCGGTGTATCCACCAAGGAGATTACAGAAATCCTGACTGAGTACTGCACCACACCGAAAAACCATATGCAGGTGCTCGGCGATGAGGAATTGAGCGTTATCTTTGAATATATGACGCAGCATAATCAGGTTGCCGATCTGGAGCAGGTGCTCAACCGTCAGGCGTCTTCCGGCGCGTCCGACAAAGCAGAAAAGGCGGAAAAGCCGGCAAAGGAGCAGGCGGCAACAGATGCGCCCAAGGAAGCGGGCACGGCGAAAGAAACCAATCCGGAAAGCGAGAAGCCGGCGCAGCCGGCCAGCAGCAAGGTCAAGCAGGTGCACCGCATCGATACCCGCGGCACCGGCGACGTCAACCTTGCAAAGTATGACGACCATGTCGACAAGCTGGTGGACGCCAAGGCCGAGCGCATGGAATCGCGCGGCCAGAAAAAGCAGAAGCTGACCAAGAAGTCCGACCAGCGTTCCAAGCCCTTCGGCAACAAGCGCCGTCAGGAGGAGCAGGAGAAAATGAAGCGCCTGCAGCGCCAGCAGCAGATGGCAGCGCTCAAGAAGATTCCGGTCAAGGTCATGATACCGGACGAAATTTCGGTCGGCGAGCTGGCCTCCCGCATGAAGCGCACCGCGGCGGACGTCATCAAGGGCCTCATCAAGCTGGGCGTCATGGCCTCCATCTCGGAGATCATCGACTTTGATACCGCGGCAATCGTTGCCGAGGAAATGGGCTGCAAGGTCGAGAAGGAAGTACACGTTACCATCGAGGAGCGTCTGTTTGACGAGCACGAGGACAGCGAGGACGAACTGCAGCCCCGCGACCCGGTTGTCGTTGTTATGGGTCACGTTGACCATGGTAAGACCAGCCTGCTTGATGCGATCCGCAAGACCAAGGTGACCGAGGGCGAGGCCGGCGGCATCACCCAGCACATCGGCGCATACCGCGTCGCGGTGGATGGCAAGCCGATCACCTTCCTGGATACCCCGGGCCATGCGGCGTTTACGTCCATGCGTGCCCGCGGCGCACAGGTTACCGACATTGCGATTCTGGTCGTGGCGGCGGACGACGGCGTGATGCCCCAGACCATTGAGGCGATCAACCACGCCAAGGCAGCAAATGTGCCGATCATCGTGGCGGTAAACAAAATCGATAAGCCGGGCGCCAATCCGGACCGCGTGCTCCAGCAGCTGACCGAGTACGAAATCGTGCCCGAAGAGTGGGGCGGCGACACGATTGTGTGCCAGATTTCGGCAAAGTTTGGTCAGGGCATTGAAAATCTGCTCGAAATGGTGCTGCTGACCGCTGAGGTGGCAGACCTCAAGGCTAACCCGAACCGCAAGGCGCACGGTACGGTCATCGAAGCCAAGCTCGACAAGGGCCGCGGTCCGGTGGCGACGCTGCTGGTACAAAACGGCACGCTGCATGCGGGCGATACGGTTATCGCAGGCACGGCGGTTGGCCGTGTGCGCGCGATGACCAACGACGACGGCAAGAAGATTCAGGAAGCCGGCCCGTCCGTTCCGGTTGAGATCATCGGTCTGGCAGAGGTGCCGGGCGCGGGCGATATCTTCGACGCGGTAGACGATGAGAAGATGGCGCGCGAGCTGGTTGCGCAGCGTAAGGACAAGGAAAAGGAAGAGCGCAACAAGCAGTTCCACAAGGTCACGCTCGATAACCTGTTCGCCTCCATTCAGGAAGGCGAGATGAAGGAGCTGAACATCATCGTCAAGGCCGACGTACAGGGTTCGGTTGAGGCGATCCGTGCGTCGCTCGAAAAGCTCACCAACGACGAAGTGCGCGTCAAGGTTATCCACGGCGCGGTCGGCGCAATCAACGAGTCCGACGTTATGCTTGCCGCAGCGTCCGGCGCGATTATTGTCGGCTTTAACGTGCGTCCTGACCGCACCGCAACCGACTCTGCTGCACAGCAGGGCGTGGATATGCGCATGTACCGTGTCATCTATGACGCGATCGAGGAAATGGAGCAGGCGATGAAGGGCATGCTCGAGCCGAAGTTCAAGGAAGTTGTGCTCGGCCATGCTGAAGTGCGTCAGGTGTTCAAGATTACCGGCGCGGGCGCGGTTGCCGGCTGCTATGTGCAGGATGGCAAGATCCAGCGCAACGCCGAGGTGCGCGTGGTGCGCGACGGCATCGTGTTCCACGAGGGCCACCTCAACACGCTCAAGCGCTTTAAGGATGATGTTAAGGAAGTCGCATCCGGCTACGAGTGCGGTATGAGCATTGAAAACTATAACGACATCAAGGAGCAGGATATCATTGAATGCTTCGTGATGGAAGAAGTAAAACCCTGACGGGCTTCGTTTGAAAGCATGCTTTCAAACGAGGGCGCTGTGCTGTGTGAGACACGGACACAGCACGGGCGGCAAAAGTTCCGATATGCGAAACTTTTGCCGCACTGGCGCAAAAAGCCACGCACATGTCGCGGCTTTTTGCGCTTTCTCTCCAGAGAAAGCGGAATACATGCGGTGCGATGCACGCCGCAAATTTACCCATCCCTCATAAAAGGAGGAATGTATTTTGTCTACACGAATTGACCGCATTTCGGAAGAAGTGATGAAGGCACTGGCCGAAGCCATGCGTGAAGTCAAGGATCCGCGCGTGCAGAACGGTCTGGTTTCGGTGGTGCACTGCGAGGTGACCAACGACCTGCGCTATGCCAAGTGCTATATCTCCGTACTGGGAAGCGAAACGCAGGCCAAGGAGGTCATGAAGGGCCTGAAATCCGCCGCGGGCTGGCTGCGGCGCGAGGTGGGCCACAGGGTGCAGCTGCGCTATGCGCCCGAGCTGGTGTTCGAGCTGGACAACTCGATTACCCACGGCGCGCACATTTCGGAAATGCTGCACGAACTGAAAAACGAAGGCAAGCTCGGAGGGGAGGACGAGGAATGACCGTAGACGTTGCGGGCGCTGCCGCGGCACTGCAAGGCGCGGACGACATCCTCATCCTGTGCCACCGCCGCCCGGACGGTGATACCACGGGCTGCGCGGGCGCGCTGTGCCGTGCGCTGCGGCAGATCGGTAAGACAGCGTTTATCTTGCAAAATCCCGAGATCACCAAACGCTATGCGCCGCTCATTGTGCCCTGCTATCCGCCCGAGGGCTTTCAGCCGCGGTTTGTGGTTTCCACCGACATTGCGGAGGAAAAGCTGTTTCCGGATACGGCGGAGGAGTACAAGGGCAAGGTCGATCTGGTGATCGACCACCACCGCTCCAATCTCGGTTTCGGCAAGAAAAATCTGGTTCGACCGGACGCGGGCGCGTGCGCCGAGGTGCTGTATGACGTGATTATGGCGCTCGGCGTAAAGCTGACCACCGACATTGCCGAGTGTGTCTATGTGGGCGTTTCGACCGATACCGGATGCTTTAAGTTCTCCAATACGACCGCGCACACCCACGCGGTCGCGGCGGCGTGCCTGACCGCGGGTATCGACGGCGGCGAAATCAACCGCGCCCTGTTTGAGACCAAGACCATGCCGCGTTTTCAGATGGAGCGCATCATCTTTGATACGATGGAGTTCTATGAGGACGGCACGATTGCGGTGGCGGTGCTGTGGCGCGCGGATATCGACCGCACGGGCGCGGATATGGATGATTTGGATTCAATCGCGTCGCTCACACGGCAGATCGAGGGCGTGCAAATCGGTATCACGCTGACCGAAAACAAGGATAAAACGGTCAAGGCATCCGTGCGCACGACCAAGGAAATGGATGCGTCGGCTATTTGTAGGAAATGCGGCGGCGGCGGACATATCCGCGCGGGCGGCGCGAGCTTTGACTGCGGCATGGAAGAGGCCAAGGCAGCTATCCTTGCGGCCGCACGGGAGCAGTACCATGCAGCAAACTGAACTTTGCGGTATTCTGCTGATGGACAAGCCGCAGGGCTTTACCTCGCATGATGTGGTCGCCAAGCTGCGCGGTATCCTGCACACGCGGCGCATCGGGCACGGCGGCACGCTCGACCCGATGGCGACCGGTGTATTGCCGGTGTTTGTCGGCGGGGCGACCAAAGCGGCGGATTTCGCTGCCGCGCAGGACAAGGAATACGTTGCGGGCTTCACGCTCGGTTATGAAACCGACACGCAGGATGTGACCGGCCAAACGCTGCGCCGCAGTGGCCGAACCGCGACGCGCGACGAGGTCGCGCAGGCGGCGGCGCGCTTCTTGGGCGCGCAGCAGCAGGTGCCGCCGATGTATTCGGCGGTCAAGGTCAATGGACAAAAACTCTATGACCTCGCCCGCAAGGGCAAGGAGGTGGAGCGGCCTGCACGTGATATTTTTGTGCAGGAGATGTCACTTGCGGATTTCGATGAGGATACTCAGCAGGGCACATTGCGGCTGCGTGTCAGCAAGGGCACCTATGTGCGCACGCTGGTGCATGACATGGGCGTGTCGCTCGGTACGCTGGCAGTGATGCACAGCTTGGTGCGCACGCGCGCGGGAGCGTATCCGCTGGATGCCTGCCACACGTTTGATGCGGTTGAGCGGGCGATGCAGGACGGCACGGTGCAGGATTTACTGCTGCCCGTGGACGGCCTGTTTGCCGAATATCCCGTGGTGACACTTACTGACGAGGGTGCGGAACGCATTGCGCGGGGCGCGGTGGTTTTTCCGCGTCAGGCGGCAGGCATGCCGCAAACCACAAGTGCGTTGTGCCGTGTGTACCATCAAAAGCAGTTTCTCCTGCTTGGACAGGTGCGCGTACTCAACAAGGGTGGATTGGGCCTGTTTGTCTATAAGAATTTCAAATAATATA
>DXEF01000029.1 GCA_019115085.1 Candidatus Agathobaculum pullicola
CCTCGCCGGTGCAGGTTGCCCCGGTGATCTCCGTGCCCTCATCCCAGGAATGGCCCAGGGGGGACGTGTAGTCCGTGATAAAGCTGGAACCGCAGCCCTCGCAGAGATGGAGGGTGCGCCCGCCGCCCTCACAGGTGGCCGGGGTGGTCTTGCTTACATAGTTGTGAGGCAGCGCGGCGGTGATGTCCTCGATGTGGCGCTCCCCACAGACGGTACACTCCCGCAGGGTGTAGCCAGGGCTGGTACAGGTTGCCGGAATGACGGTGGTGGAGAACTCATGCTCGGTCTGAGGCAGGTCGGTTTCTTTCACATTGCCGCACCGCTCACAGATGTCAATGGTCTTACCGGGGACTTCACAGGTGGCGTCCCGGATGACCACACTCTGATAGGCGTGGCCCAGCGCGGCCTCATAGTCCCGCTTTTCAATCATGCCGCAGTCCACGCACAGATAGCGGTCATAGCCCAGGGTCAGGCAGGTGGGGTCTACGCTATCCAGCAGTGTCCAGTTGTGGTTCTCGCCGCAGCCCTTGTCGTCACAGCAGCAGCCGTCACAGTCCGGATCCTGGCAGCCGCAGTCAGGATTGCCGCAGCCGCAGGAGCAGGAGCCGTCCTCGGTGGTGGTTTCATCCCTGAGATGGACATACGCCACACCGTCCTCCACCATGTCCGTGTCGTGGTAGGTGTAGGTGATCTCGTAGTAAACCGGGTAATCCCCCGCCTCGGTGTAGTTGGGTGCGCTGGTCAGGGTGCAGGCATCTGCGCTGTGGCCGTAGCGGATAGCGGTGGTCACGCCGGCCTCGGACAAGTCCGACACGGTGACGGTGTGGGGCTGGCCGTCCACCACGCCGAAGTAGTCCGCAATGACGGCCTTGGCGGCGGTGTAGGAAGTTTCAGCATAGCCGCAGTCGGCGCAGGTATCCATCTCCACAAAGCGGTCATGGGCCAACTCGGGCCGGATGGCATTCTCCATGTGGTGACGCTCCAACGTGGAATTTTCCTCCTTGAATGTGCCGTAGCAGAACCCGCAGTATTCGCCGCTGGTGGTGATGACGCGGTTATACTCGCTGTCCGCTTGCTCAATGGTCTGGGTTTCCGGCAGTTCCTCGAAAAAATTGTTCGCGCAATCGTAGAGCCAATAGACGTTCTTCAGGTAGCCGTAGTCCGTCTTGGCCATGTTGGTGTTGATGCTGCCGCAGGTTTCACACACGGCTTTGGTCCAGTGATAAGCCGTGTAATAGGCGTCCTGTCCCGGTACGCCGTCCAGAATGGAACCCTTGCCGGAACCATCTACAAAGGTGCCGTCCGAGTATTTCACATTCCGGCTCATGGCCGTCTGGCCATCCCTGGTATATTCCGGGGTGCGGAACACGATAAAGGAAGTCTGCTGCTTGCAGACTTTGCAGTTAAAGGTTTCGTGGGTCACGGTGGCGTTGGCGTCCAGTTCGTTGGTGCGGTTGTTGGCCTCCTGCCAGTTCTCAGCGGGGTCGTGGTAACTGTCCTGCTGGGCGGCAAAGGCGGTGGGCACCATGCCGACGCACAGAACCACGGCCAGCAGCAGGGCCGTCATGCGCTTCAGGCCATGCCTGGTTGTCTTGCTTTTCAAGCGTTCTTTCCTCCTTTTGTGTAGAAATTGCTGGTTCAGGTTTTTATTTTCGTTTACTTGGTCACCGCCCCCTTTCCCGGAACTGCTGCACAAAGGTCAGATAGGCGTTCCAGTCCTTCCGGGAGGGAGGGGACAGCGTCTGCACGACATATCCCTCCGCCGCGTATTTCCGGCCCATGCGCTCCGCGGCCTCCTGGCCGGGGCGGTCGTGATCCAGGCACAGGACAACCTTCCGCACTGTGGGATGCTCCCGAAGAAACACCGACAGGGCGCGGTCATCCAGGCAGCACAGGGCAAGTGCATTGCTGTGGAACTCCCGGTGCAAAGTGCAGTAACTCATGAGGTCGATAGGTGCCTCGAACACATACACGGTCCTGCTGTCCGGGGCATACGGCAGTCGGAAACCGATGGATTTGTCGCTGCCGGCGGCGTCGCCCTTGAAACCGCTGCCGTCCCGGTCGTAGGTGCCCCGCAGGCTGGCGAAGGCAGCCTTGCCGTCCCTGTCATACCCTACGAACACGCAGTTGTGATGCTCGGAGTCCTCATACAGCAGTCCTGCGGAAATAAAACTCCGAATAATCTGGGGAGAAACCCCGCGCTTTTTCAGGTAGGCGTACACTCGGCGGGCATCGGTGTGCCTGGGCGGCAATGCAAACGGTTTCGGCGGTTCCGGCGCCTGCTCAGTTTGCCTGCTCCGCTCCGCGGGGGCGTCCCTGGCGCGGCCGTGGAATGCCAGCAGATCCTCCACCGCCTCCGGGAAACTTCTGCCGCAAAAATGCTGTAGGAAGGTGATGGCATCCCCGCCCACTCTCTCGGAGTAGCGATACCAGGTGCGGCGGTTCTTGATCCGCAGGCTGTCCATCTCCTTGGTGGAGTAGTAGCGGCCTATCCGCGTCACGGTGTAGCCGAGAGACGCCAGCAGGTCCGGCAGGTCCGTCCCACGGGCAATCTCCAACTCCTGTTCTGTGAAACGATTGGCTCTCTGTTCCGACGTTTTCTCACCTCCGGTTCTCTTGTGAAACAGACCGCCCGGAACGTCCCTGTCGGGCGCTCCGGGCGGTTCTGGGATCCTGATTTACTTGGTTGTTCTCTTCCTGGGTGGCCGCTCCACATACTCGGAGATGTCGCAGTCGCAGCTGATGAGCTGCCCTCCGCACACCGGGCACCGCTCCGCATCACACCCCACATGGTGGTAATGCCCAGGCCTGGCGCCGCAATCGTGGCAGCGGGCATCGCCATGCGCCATGCCATCCTCGCCGTACTTAATGCGGCGGTAGTACCGGTTGCCGCATTTCACATGGGTCCAGGTGCAGCCGTCCGCTTTCAGCATCCGCTGGCCGCAAGCCCTGCAGGGCGCTCCGCCGGCCGCAATCATGGCCTCCAGTTCATTCTGCCACATTCTTGGCTCCTCCTTCCGTTTCTTCAGCCTCCCAGGACGGGGCGCTGTCTGCCGGCTCATCTATGGGATCCAGCGTGTCAGTTGGTGCGCCGGGATCGGCATCCGCTGTTTCCTGCTCCCACCGCTCCAGAGCGTCCTCGATCAGCCCAATCACGAACTCCTTCTGGGTCACTTTCCGGCCCTGGCGCTCATTCTCGTGGGCCAGATAGTCCTTGATCCGCTGGAACAGGTCCTCACTGATTTGAAATGCCATTGTCCTTGTCTGTGCCATGTCTTTTTTTCCTCCATTTTCATAGTAGTTGGTAAGTAGTCCCGTGATGTACTCGCTGAGGGACTGGTTTGCCGCGACGCGCTCCGCCGTCACCCTGGCATGCAGGGATTCCGGGATTTGGCATGAGAGGCCCTTGGTCTGCTCCATGTCTGACTGCCTCCTTTTCTTGATTTGCAACGCAAGTATAGCCGGAAAGCATCACGAAAGCCATTACCAACACCACCAAGGAATGGCGAACAGACGCAGCAAAGGCAACAATTTCATCCTGCGTTGGGGAGCCGGAAATAGCCGGCGTCCTTGTGGGCACGGTAGAAATGTTCCACGGCCCGCAGGCTGCCCGTCACCGGCATCCCCGGCAGGGCCTCTGCCATGCTCTGGAAATATCTCCGGCCGCGGGCGGCGCGGGGATCCAGCACAGCGACAACGCAGGTGTCCGTTTCTGTGCGGATGGCCCGGCCAAAGCCCTGCCGCAGTTTGATCTGCATTTCCGGGACAACGACGGAGCGCAGGAACTCCCGCAGGTTCGGGTAGTCCTCCCGCTCTTTTTCTTTTACAGCGTCCGGGTAGGCGAAGGGCAGGCATGGGATGATGAGCATGGACACGCCGTCGCCAGCGAAGTCCAGCCCCTCCCACGCCGCGCCGGTGGCCAGCAGGATACTGCCGGGAGCGGCGCGAAATGCCGCCAGGGTGAGGGCCGGGCGTTTGCCCATCGTAAATACAGGGAAGGGCAGCGCCGCGGCCTGCAGCCGTTCCTTGACCGCCGACATGGCGAAGTAGGAAGTGAACAGCACCAGGGCGTGGCCGTGGGATGCCGCCGCCAGCTGCCGGATCTGTGCGGCCAGCCGGTCGTAGTAGTCCGCCGCGTCCAGCGGGATCGGGTCCGGGGGAAGATAGAGGAGGCAGTTGTGCTGATAGTCAAAGGGTGACGGACACACAGTTTCCGTCACGGGCCGTTCCCCTGTCAGGCCGGCGGCGGTGCGGAACCGGCTGAAATCCTTCCCAACGGCAAGGGTGCCGGAGGTCAGGACAATGGGCTGTTCCTGCCGCCAGAGCGTGGCCTGGAGCTGCGCGGCCAGTTCCGACACCGTGCCGCACAGCATGGCCCCGCCGTGGTCGTCGTCTGCCGCGTAGAAGATCATCTCGGGATTCCCCAGGTAAAAGAGGGATACTGTGGAGGCGACGGCGGACAGCAGGCGCCAGGTTTCCCTGGTCAGCAGGCCCTCCAGCTGCCGGCAGATCACCGTCAGGACCTGATGCGGCCGCTCCAGGAACATCTGGTAGGCGTCAAATCCGGCCCCTTCCTCCACCGGGAGCGACAGTTTCTCCGCCAGCGGCTCCACGGCCTCGGACAGCAGTTCCGCCGCGAGGACATACCGCTCCACATGCAGGCTGCGGATCAGCTCCGCAAAGTCCTGGGCATTCAGCGTTACGCCGAACATCTGCCGTGCGGTTTCCGGCAGCTTGTGGGCCTCGTCTATGATGATGGCCGCGCTGTCCGGCAGGAGGGGCTTTTTCTTTTGGCTGCGGTGGATGAGGTCCGCCAGCAGGAGGTTGTGGTTGCAGATCTGAACCGTGTACTGCCCGCTCTGGCAGGCGTCCAGGAAACAGCGGTATCGGCAGTCCTTCCGCCGGCAATTACACCGCTTGGGAACGCAGATCCGCCCCCGGTCATAACTGCTCATCCCGGACAGCTGGTCCAGATCCAGCACATGCCAGGCGGTGTGCAGGGCTTGGCGGGCGGCGGGATTCTTATGGCTGCCCTCCACCTGACGGACCCGCCGTTCCAGCCGGGCGTCGCAGGCGTAGTGAGCCTTGCCCTTGCGGATGACCGCCTCAATGGGCGCGGAGATCAGCCCCTCGGACAGCAGCACGCTGGACAGCAGGGGCAGGTACTCCTTCTGGATGGCGCTCTGCAGCGCGATGCTGGAGGTGGAGATCAGGATAGGACGCTGCGGTTTACCCTCTGCCGCCCGGCACTTGCCATGCAGGATGCCGGCGGTCAGGTAGGCGAAGGTCTTGCCGATGCCGGTCCCCGCGTCGCACAGGGCGATGCTGCCGTCCAGCATGGCGTCCAGGATGCTGTGACACAGCCGGATCTGTTCCGGCCGCTCCGCCATGCCCCTCTGAGGCAATAGGGTTTTAAAAATATAGTCGATTTCCTCATGGGCCTTTTCATGGGTATATTTCTTCATGGATACTTCCGTCCTTTTATCTTTTTTCGTGTTCCCATCGTATTCGCACTCGCCCCCCCGATGGGTTCGGGAACAATGCGGGCAGGCCCCTGGCCGGGGCCTCACGGGCATATTTCCGGGATCTCTACTGCTTTCAATCCCGGAGCAGCGCCGCCTGTCTTACGCGCAGGCCGTGCTTGGTGTGTCATTATTCGAGCCGTTCCATCTCTTGTCCGGCCTGCCAGGGCCGACCGCAGGCTGGATCGCTCGCCGGCCGCTGGGGCCGGGTCTTGGCGCGCGCTGTGGGGTGGGTACGGCTGCGTGTTACCCGCATTGCTGGTATGCACTTTTCAAGGAGCAGCGAAGGGGGAGGTATTTCCCCCTTTCGCTGTCCTCCCGAAAAAGGGGCTGGGTGAATACCCTCACGCCGCAAATTTTTCAAAATATTTTTTCATGTCCCGCAGGATCCGGTCCCTGCGCTTGATGACGGCCCGCTGGGTCACGCCGATTCGCCGGGCGTATTCTCTGGTGGAGAGGCGGTCATAAAACAGCGCGGTGATGAGCTGCCTGTCCCGGTCCTCCAAGGCGATAAGCGCCGCCAGCAGCAGGCTGGTCAGTTCTTCCCGCTCCCGTTCCGACTCCCGTGCAAGGACGCAGTCCTCGGCGCTGGGCGCCGTTTCCGCGCCCACATAGTCCGGCAAAACGCCGTCCTCTGCCAGCTGTTCCATGGAGAGGACCTTGCCAGTGGGCAGATCCTCGCTGAGATACCGCTCCCGCCGGTCCATCTGGGCATACGCCGCGAATACGTCCTCTGTGACCGCCACATCCCTACCATCCACGGTGATGATGTTGGCGATGACAGTTCCATTCTCGTCCCTGATTTTTCTGTAGTTGCGATTTTCCTGCCATTTTTCCATAGTCGTGATCTCCAATCTCAGATTTTTTAGGGGAAACTTCTGAGTTGGGGATCACGGGTACTTTGCTATGTAGGGCTGCCAGGCGTTCCGCATTTCGTGCCTTTCCGCTGTTCTGCCGCGGAAAAGCGCAAAAAAGAGCCTTACAGCACAGCAGAACTGCTGCCTGTAAGGCTCCGAACACGGTGGATCCCGCTGCTGATGCGGGCGGTTGGTGCACTTGACGAGGTCGATACTCTATATTTTATTTGCTTTTAGGAATGTCCTGCCTTTTCAAAGGAGATGCCAATCTGCAGCCCGCACTTTGGACATTTGGAGAACAGCTCCGCCTTGTCCGCATGCTCCGGGCCGTAGAGGTGCAGGCGCCCCGGATCCACGTCGGCTGCGGCATCAATGACGCGCCCTTTACCGCACACAGGGCAGCGCACCGCATGGGTTCTTTTCACTTGTTGCATGGCGTTCCTCCTTCCAAAGTGTTCTCAATTTTGAGAACACCACAGTAAAAAATTTTACAGCAGATGGTGGTTGGTGAGCCGGATCCGCATGGCCTGGCGGGATACCTGAAACACCTCCGACATGGCCTGAACAATGGCCTGATTATCCCGACCGGACCGCATTTGGTAGAAACACCGCTTGACCATTGGCATGGGCATGAGCAGGGCGGACCCAAGCATATTCGCCTGGATCTCCATACTGGTTTCCCTGACGGCAGGCTGCAGCGCCGCGCTCTCCCCGGTGCCTGTGTACAGCCCCTTGTGCAGGATCCAGTGGGACAGTTCGTGGGCCTCGGTAAATCGCAGGCGGCCGGTGCTGGTTTCTTCTTCACACAGCGAGGCATCTATGAGGATCGTGCCGGCTTTCACCGGGAACAGGGTATACTCGCCCAGTTCCATGTCGTACACGGCCTCCAGGCCGGTGTCAAAAACGGTTTTCCCTAGGATCCGGCCATTTTTGCGGAGGTACTGGAACTCCAGCGTCAGTCCGTGGCGCTCGATGAGGTCCTCGATGGGGATGGCGCGGGGCTGCCCCCGGTAGAGGCGCTCATCGTAGGCATCCAGCACACGCCGGGCGATGCTCTCCATCGTCTGCTCGGTATAATACTTCCGCATGTGCCTGCCTCCTATTTCAGTTTCCCGGTTTCTGCCGCTGGGTGATGCGGTCTATAAACTCCTGCCATTCCTCGTCTGTGGCGTCCACTTCCTTGGCTGTCCGCAGGGCGGCCCGGACGATATCCCGTTCCATGATGTACTCCGGCAGGTCCGCGGACACCCGTTGCGTTTTAGATTTGGCGGCCAGATCCAACAGCAGTTCCGTGTCTGCCTGGCATAGCCCCAGGATCTCAATGAGGCGGTCCATCTTCTCCTTGGTGGGAGCCGGCCTTCGGTCATTCTCCATGTTGCTCATGTAGACCGGGGATACCTCCAGTTTCGCCGCCAAACCGCGCAGGGACAGTCCGCGGGCCATCCGCTTTTCCCGCACATAACTGCCGAATGTCTGCTCCATTATGGCGTGCCTCCTATTCTGTGTTCTCTTTTTCGAGAACGGCTACGCTTAGTATACACGCCTCCATCTCATGCCGCAAGAGGCCAAACGCGAGGTGCTCCTTTTATGGAACACCTCGTGCCTTTTCTTAATATGGGTATTCACTTGCCCTGTTTTTCGGGAGGTGGATGAAGGGGATTTTTCTTTTCGGGCATAAACGTAAGGCGGGACCGGGTTTGGCAACGCTGCCGGACCCGATATGCCGTTTCCTGGCCCCTCACATTTTGTAGAGGAGGGACGCAATGCCCAAAGTTATTCCCATGCCCGGCCGGGTGGAAAAAGTTGTGGCCGAGCGCGACCAGCTGAGCCACGGACGGCTGATTCATGTGGTTTCCGTGTTCCCCGCGGACGGCGCCTGCTCGCCGGAGGACAAACTCAAAACGCTCATTGACATGGATCTCAAAAATTCCCACACAGTTGCGGAAAGGGGTGGACAAACCGCCCCGTCAGAGGTAACATCACACAAACTCTGGACGGTTTGACTGGAGAGAAGGAGGCTTTTATGAGTCAGTCAAACCAAGGGAAAATCACCGCCCTGTACTGCCGCCTGAGCCAGGACGACGGTCTGGACGGGGAGTCCAACAGCATCCAAAACCAAAAGAGAATATTAGAGCAGTATGCCATTGACCACCGCTTTCCCAACATCCAATTCTATGTGGACGACGGATACTCCGGGGCCAGTTTCAACCGACCGGATTTCCAGCGCATGATGTCCGACATGGAGGACGGGAAAATCGGGATCATCATCACCAAGGATCTCAGCCGTCTGGGGCGAAACCAGTTGCACACAGGGCTGTACATCGAGGAGCGGTTCCCGCAGTTCGGCGTCCGCTACATCGCCATCAACGACAATGTGGACACGGAAAACGCCGAGAGCAACGACCTGATGCCCTTCAAAAACCTGTTCAACGAGTGGTTCGTGCGGGACACCAGCCGGAAGATCCGGGCGGTACAGCGGGCCAAGGCTCAGCGCGGGGAGCGCCTGGGAACACGGGCACCCTACGGCTACAAAAAGGATGAGAATGCCAAGGGCAAACTCGTTGTTGATGAGGAGGCCGCCGCTGTGGTGCGTCGCATTTTTGCCCTCTGCGCTGCCGGCCGCGGCCCGAGTCAGATTGCTAAACAGTTGAGAGCCGAAAACGTGCTTTGTCCGGCGGTCTACACCTACCGCAAGTTGGGATCCGGCCATACCTGCCTCGATCTGTCCCAGCCCTATAACTGGTCCGACAGCACCATCGCCAACATCCTGGAGAATGAAACCTACCTTGGGAACACGGTCAACATGAAGTTCACCACAAAATCCTATAAGGACAAGCGGTATGTGCAGCATCCCAGGGAGGAGTGTCTGGTGTTTGAGGGGACCCATCCGGCGCTGATCACGCGGGAGGTTTGGGATATCGTCCAGCGGGTCCGGCAAAACCGGAAGCGCCCCACAAAGATGGAGGAACTCAACAAGTATTCCGGCCTCGTCATCTGTGCCGACTGCGGTTCCACAATGGTCCTGCATAGGGCGCGCACCATGAAACCAACGCAAAACAATTTCACCTGCCGAACCTATAAGAAAGCAGGGTCTGAGGTCTGCACGGCCCACTACATTCGGGAGTGTGTCCTCGACGAGATTGTGCTGGAGGACATCCGCAGGGTGACGGCGATGGCGCGGGAGCATACGCAGGAGTTCGCCGCCTATATCTGTGACCGGCAGTCCGCTGAACTGCGGCGGGAGATCCGCAGGCAGGAGTTGGAACTTTCAGGGATGAAAAAGCGCGAGGCGGAATTGGAGGCCATCTTCAAGCGACTGTATGAGGACAGCGTACTGGGCCGCATCACCACGGAGCAGTTCCAGACCCTCTCCGCCAGTTATGTGGCGGAGCAGGAGCAGTTGAAAACTGCCATCCCGCAAAAGGAGCGGGAGGTCGCCAAACTGAAGGCCACGGTGTCCGGCGCAGACAACTTCATTGCCAGGGCCAAACGCTACACAGACATTCAGAAGCTGACGCCGGAGTTGCTGCGGCTGTTTATTGAGAAAATCGTGGTGCATGAGAAGGATGTGAAGTGGTCCAAACACGCCAGCCAAACGGTGGAAATCCATTACACGGATATTGGCGTGATTGGGAATATGAACATCACGAAAAGTGCGTAAAGGAACAGGCAGGTGCTGCCAATGCAACACCTGCCTATCCTTAAAATTTGTAGTTGTCCCTGTCAGGCCGGACCTAATTCCGCGGGCGGTTCTTCATTTTTGCTTCAATGCAACGCTTTCCGCGCCAGTCAACCAGTTCTTACGCCTCGGGAGCGTACAGAGCCTGCAGACGCTGCAGATGCGCATAACGCTTGGTGGACTCAATCTCGGATTCAGCGAACAGCTTCTCCGCACGATCCGGGAACGAGCGGGTCAGAGCCGAGTAGCGCGCTTCATTCATCATGAACTTGCGGTAATCCTCGGTCTTGGGCTCCTTGCTCTCAAGGATGAACGGATTCTTGCCTTCCTCAGCCAGCTGCGGATTAAAGCGGAACAGGTTCCAGTAACCGCAGTCAACAGCCTTCTTCATCTCAGCCTGGCAGTTGGTCATGCCGCCCTTAATGGAGTGCATTTCGCACGGCGCATAGCCGATGATGAGCGACGGGCCCGGATAGGCTTCTGCTTCTGCAATCGCCTTGAGGGTCTGGTTCATATTCGCGCCCATTGCAATCTGGGCAACGTATACATAACCATAGCTCATTGCGATCTCGGCAAGGCTCTTCTTCTTGGTGGTCTTACCGGAAGCCGCGAACTGTGCAACGGCACCGATATTGGTAGCCTTGGAAGCCTGACCGCCGGTGTTGGAGTAAACCTCGGTATCAAATACCATAACGTTTACATCCTGGCCGGAAGCGAGAACGTGATCCAAGCCGCCAAAGCCGATATCATAAGCCCAGCCGTCGCCGCCGAAGATCCAGATGGACTTCTTAGCGAGATATTCCTTATGCTGGAGAACTTCCTTGCAAGCCTTGCAGCCAGCAGCCGCACCCTTTTCGAGCTCGGCAACCAAAGCCTTGGTCGGCTCGGCATTGGCAGCACCGTTTTCCTTGGTCTCCATAAACTTGGCAATCGCATCCTTAGTCGCAGCCGGTGTCTGCTCTGCGGCAGCCATCTCTTCCAGCTTGGAGATCAGACGCTCACGAATTGCCAACTGACCATAGTACATGCCAAGGCCGTGCTCTGCGTTGTCCTCGAACAGGCTGTTTGCCCAAGCCGGACCGTAGCCGTTTGCGTCAACGGTGTACGGGCTAGTAGCAGCCGGTCCACCCCAAATGGACGAACAGCCAGTTGCATTGGAGATATACATACGGTCGCCGCAAACCTGTGTGATCAGACGAGCATAAGAGGTCTCAGCGCAGCCTGCGCAAGCGCCGGAGAACTCAAGCAGCGGCTTCTTGAACTGGCTGTCCTTGACAGAGTTGACAGAGAACATGTCCGCCTTATCAGAAACCTTATCCACACAGTAATTGAACACAGCCTGCTGGGCAGCTTCCTGCTCCTGCGGCGTCATGGTCAGGGACTTGGTCGGGCACACGCCAGCACATACGCCGCAGCCCATGCAGTCGAGCGGAGAAACCGCCAGTGCATATTTATAAACGCCCTTACCCTTACCGGCTCTGATATCAACGATCTTGGTTGATGCGGGAGCCGCAGCTGCTTCTTCTTCAGTCAGCGCGAACGGACGAATGGTCGCGTGCGGGCAGACATAAGCACACTGGTTACACTGCACACAGGTATCCTGATTCCAAGACGGAACGGTAACGGCTACGCCACGCTTCTCATAAGCGGCAGCGCCGTGCTCAAAGGTGCCGTCAACATGCTCACCCGCGAAAGCGGAAACCGGCAGAGAATCGCCGTCCATACGGCCGATCGGCTCCATAACCTCTTTGACCATCTTGACGACTTCCGGACGGCCCTGCAGATCTTGGTTATCTTCCGGATCAACAACGTCGGCCCAAGCAGCCGGAACATCAATCTTGACGAACGCGGTAGCGCCGGCATCGATCGCCTTATGATTCATATCAACGACATCCTGGCCCTTCTTCAGGTAGGACTTGGTCGCGGCATCCTTCATATAGCCGATGGCTTCTTCCTGCGGCATCACCTTGGCCAGCGTGAAGAAAGCGGACTGGAGGATGGTGTTGGTGCGTTTGCCCATGCCGATCTCAATAGCCAGATCAATCGCGTTGATGGTGTAGAGCTGAATGTTATTCTTGGCAATGTAGCGCTTCTCGGAAGCTGCCAGATGATGCTCAAGCTCCTCCGGCGTCCACTGGCAGTTAATCAGGAATACGCCGCCCGGCTTAACGTCACGCACGATCGGGAAGTGCTTGGTGATATAGGACGGATTGTGGCAAGCAACAAAGTCCGCCTTGTTGATATAGTACGGGCTCTTGATCGGCTTGTCGCCAAAGCGCAGATGCGAAACGGTAACGCCGCCGGTCTTTTTAGAGTCGTACTGGAAGTACGCCTGAACAAACTTATCGGTGTGGTCGCCGATGATCTTGATGGAGTTCTTGTTCGCGCCAACAGTACCGTCGCCGCCGAGACCCCAGAACTTGCACTCGGTGGTGCCTTCGGCCGCAGTGTTCGGCGCGGGCTTCTCCTCGAGAGACAGGTAGGTCACGTCATCGTTGATGCCGATGGTGAACTGACGCTTGGGCTCTGCCTTGGTCAGTTCCTCATATACCGCAAAGACAGAGGACGGCGGGGTATCCTTGGAACCCAGACCATAACGGCCGCCGATGACGGTCTTGTCGGTGATGCCGGCATTGGCCAGCGCGGTAACAACGTCCAAATACAGCGGCTCGCCCTGTGCGCCCGGCTCCTTGGTGCGGTCGAGAACCGCAATCTTCTTGGCAGTCTCCGGGATAGCGGCAAGCAGCTTGTCCGCACGCCACGGACGGTACAGGCGAACCTTGACAAGGCCGACCTTCTCGCCGTGCGCGTTGAGGTAATCGATAACTTCCTCTGCTACGTCGCAAATGGAGCCCATCGCGATGATGACGCGATCGGCATCCGCAGCGCCGTAGTAGTTAAACAGCTGATAATTGGTACCGAGCTTGGCGTTGACCTTACCCATGTACTCTTCTACGATTTCCGGAACAGCCTCGTAGTACTTGTTGCAGGCCTCACGATGCTGGAAGAACACGTCGCCATTTTCGTGAGAGCCGCGCATCATCGCATGCTCCGGATTGAGAGCGCGCCCACGGAACGCTTCCACAGCGTCCATATCACACATTTCCTTCAGGTCCTCGTAATCCCAAACCTCGATTTTCTGAATCTCGTGAGAGGTGCGGAAACCATCGAAGAAGTTGATAAACGGAACGCGGGACTTCAGGGTAGCCAGATGTGCAACTGCACCCAGATCCATTACTTCCTGCGGGTTGGTCTCAGCCAGCATAGCGAAACCGGTCTGACGGCAAGCCATAACGTCAGAATGATCACCGAAGATGTTCAGCGCATGGGATGCAACCGTACGCGCGGAAACATGGAACACACAGGGAAGCAGTTCACCTGCGATCTTGTACATATTCGGGATCATCAGCAGCAGACCCTGAGATGCGGTATAGGTCGTGGTCAGCGCACCGGCTGCCAGAGAACCGTGAACCGTGCCTGCGGCACCCGCCTCGGACTGCATTTCGATCACCTTAACGGTAGTGCCGAAAATGTTCTTCTGACCTGCGGCTGCCCACTGGTCTACGCTGTCTGCCATGGGGCTGGACGGGGTAATCGGATAGATACCCGCGACCTCGGTAAACGCATACGACACATGTGCCGCAGCGGTGTTACCGTCCATGGACTTCATCTTTCTTGCCATGTTTATATCCTCCTATTCAGTTATAACATGCTGAAGGGGTGAAAAGCCTTTTCGCCTGCTTTTTAACATGGGAAAAAGCCGTCTCCACCGGCCGCTTTTATTCTATCACCCCTCACCAAAAATGTAAACACTTAATATGACAAATTCGTAACAATTTCCTGATTATTAATAGAGATTTCGCATTGTGAAACAATATTCTCATACCGTTCCAAAATGTTACAATTCCTTTGCAGTTGTCGTTTTGCATTGCGGAATCGACAAAATTGTAGTATATTAATAAGGTAAGTTTTAGGGGCATTGCAGGAGGGAGTTTGATGGTTGCACGCGTTTTTTCCGCCGGACTGAGCGGGATCGACGGCTATATTGTCACCGTCGAGTGTCTGCCCTCGAATGGCCTGCCCCGTCTGGATGTAGTCGGTTTGCCGACCGGTGCGGTCGCGGAAGCCGGAGAACGTGTACGGGCGGCAGTCAAGTCGTGCTCGTTTGACTGGCCGGTTTCGCGCATCACGGTCAATCTCGCCCCGGCGGATACCCGAAAGGCCGGTACTGCATACGACCTTCCTATTTTGCTTTCTATTCTTGCGGCCACCGGTCAAATCGACCCGCTGCCGCAGGATGCGATTTTTCTTGGCGAGCTTTCACTTTCCGGTTTGCTTCGTCCGGTTTGCGGTGCGCTTTCCATGGCGCTGGCTGCACGGGACGCCGGTTTCCGCACGGTTTATGTACCCACACAGAACGCGCAGGAGGCCTCCTATGCCACCGGCATTACAGTTCTGCCCGTGGAAAGCCTGCCCGCGCTCATTGCACATCTTTCAGGCCGCGCGCCGCTCGCACCATGCCCGCCGCCCGAGCCTCCTCCTCCAGAGGATGCCGCACTGGACTTTTCCCATGTGATGGGACAGCACGCCGTAAAACGCGCGTTGGAAATCGCCGCAGCCGGCGGACATAACATTTTGCTTTCCGGACCGCCCGGCTCGGGCAAAAGCATGATGGCAAAACGTTTTTCTACTATTTTACCACCGCTATCGGATAGCGAACGGCTGGAAGTCATCCGTGTATGGTCATCTGTCGGCCGCGGACAGGAGGCCGTCGGACAAGCTGCGCGCCCCTTTCGCGCGCCGCATCACACCACCTCTGCCGCCGCTCTGGCAGGCGGCGCGGGTGCAAGCAATCGCCTGCCCACGCCGGGCGAGATTTCACTTGCACATCGCGGCGTACTGTTTCTGGACGAATTGCCGGAGTTTCACCGCGATGTGCTTGAGGCGCTGCGACAGCCTCTGGAAGACGGTCGCATTACGATTTCCCGTGTTGCGGGGCAGGTCACCTATCCCGCGCGCTTCCAGCTCATTGCCGCCATGAATCCTTGCCGCTGCGGATGGTACGGCACTGACCGCTGCACTTGCTCTAAAACATCGGTTCAACAATATCTGCGCCGTCTGTCCGGCCCGCTTCTTGACCGGATTGACTTGCAAATCGCCGTTCAGCCGGTCGAATACGCAGCGCTTGCAGCGCGCGGACAAGCTGCCGAAGAACCGTCTTCCTCTATTCGCACCCGCGTAGTAGCTGCACGCGAAACACAATACCAGCGACAGGGGACGGATGTCTGCAACGCGCACCTTCCCCCTTCCCTTCTGTCGGAATGTTGTCCTCTGACGCAGGAAGCGTCACATATGTTTCACGCAGCCTTTGAACGACTCGGACTAACCGCCCGCGCCCATGATCGTGTGCTGCGCATGGCACGCACCATTGCCGATTTGGCAGGCAGCCCGGTTATTGCTCCGGAACACCTTGCCGAGGCACTGCAATATCGTACGCTCGACCGCACTGTCGGCCGGTAATCGTCCACAGCTTTTGTGGACAAAGATGTGGATATTGTGAATAAATTTCCATTTTACTTATTTTTACAAGATTTGTTTGAACATATCCATCAAGTACGCAGATTTGACACCTATTTTCTAAGGAGGCCCCTCACTTATGTCACATTCGTTTTTTCGCCGCGCCGGTACACTCGCATTGCTCGCCACGCTGCTCATGCCGCAAGCCGGTGCACTGTCCGATGTTTCCGCATGGGCGCAGGAAGGTGTTTCCGCAGCACAGGAAGCCGGACTGATGCCAAGCACGCTGGAAACACGCAGCGCAACAGGCGCCATCACCCGCGCCGAGTTTTGCGGCATAGCCGTCAACGCCTATAAGGCTGTTAGTGGCAAAGCAGTTTTCGCTTCGGGCAAGAAGCCTTTCCGTGACTGTGACGATCCGAGCGTCGTCGCTGCCTACGAACTCGGGCTGGTCAACGGTCGCGGCGACGGCATCTTCGATCCGGATGCAGAGATTGAACGTCAGGACCTTTGCGTTATGCTGTACAATATTCTGGATGCCACCAGCATTGACGCCGCCCCCATCGCAGGCGATGCCTGCGTGGAGGATTATCCGGATGTTCCCGAAATCAATTCCTATGCCGTCGACGCTATGATTACCATGGTGGATCACACCGTGGTCAACGGCATTTCCGCCGCCGGGCAAACCACGATACTCGCCCCCAGCGGAACCGCCACACGGGAACAGGCGCTTATCATGGCAACCCGTTTCTGCTCCGCCTTTGAGGACGCGTCAAACAATAGCTCGGATACTTCCGACGACATTTGGGGGGATTCGGACCTGACGCTGCCGCAGACGGAAGAGGAAAAGATGGAACTGGTCTATGGTATCGGCGGTGAGAAATACCAGACCGCCGAGGAGGCCGAAGCCAATATGGTGGAAATTTCCGTTCCGGTCTGGCGTTTGCAAGAGGACGGTACCAAGGCCCCCGGTACAGCGTACCTACAGGTGAACCGCAACCTTGCTTCCATCTATGAAGCAGTATTTGAAGAGATTTATAACGGGGATGAGCAGTTCCCGATCAAGGATGTCGGCTGCTACTCTTGGCGCACGGGAGAGCACTCGCAAGGTACCGCAGTGGACATTAACTGGGATGAGAACATGGAGGCGACTATCAACGAAGACGGCACCTTGACGCCGACCACCGGCTCCTACTGGCTGCCGGGTGAAGACCCCTATTCTATCCCTGAAGGCGGTGACGTATACAACGCATTCATCAACCACGGCTTTCTGTGGGGCGGCAACGCTTGGCGCAACAAACGTGACTATATGCACTTCAGCTATTTCGGCACGTGAAAACAAAAGGTCCTGCCTTCCCGGCAGGACCTTTTTTCACGCCTCCATGCGCAGCAAATGCGTTTTATTTTTCCAATAATATCCCACACCCGCCAAATCAGCCAATACCCACCCAATGGGTACGGCAATCCAAATACCGGTCACACCTACCGCAGGCATGGCGGATAGCCAATAGGCGAGTGCCACACGTGTACCCAGTGAAATCACTGTCAGCACCACCGACATGCCCGGTCGCTTGACCGCGCGGTAAAAGCCGTACAACAGGAATAACAAACCAATTCCGAAATAGCACGATGCCTCAATCCGCAAATAACCGATGCCAACCGCAATGATGTCCGTCTCCCCCGGCTGGATAAACAAACCCATCAGCGGACGCGCCAACACGCATACCGCCGTACTGATGACCACGCAGAACACCAACGCTGCCCCTACCGCGCTTTTGATGCCACGTCGGATGCGTTCCTCATCCCTTGCCCCGTAATTCTGCGCAATAAAGGTAGAAAATGCGTTGCCGAAATCCTGTACCGGCATATAGGCAAAGGAATCGATCTTGACCGCCGCCGCAAACGCCGCCATAACGGTTTTACCAAAGCTGTTGACCAGTCCCTGCACCATCAGAATACCAAAATTCATCACCGACTGCTGTACGCAGGTCAAGACAGACAAACCGGCAATCTCACGAATAATCCGTCGGTCCCAGCGCATATGCCGCCGCTGCACCCGCAGTTCAGGAAACCGCAGCAGACAATACGTCGCAATGCCGATACCGGATGCGAACTGCGCCACAACCGTAGCGACAGCCGCACCCGCCACTCCCCAACGACACACCAGAACAAACAGCAAATCCAGAACGATGTTGAGCACTGCCGACGCCGCGAGAAACACCAATGGAACCAGTGAATTCCCCACTGCACGAAGTAGATTAGCGAAGAAATTATATAAAAATGTCGCCGTTATTCCAAAGAAGATGTAAAACAGATATTGCCGCATGAACGGTGCAACGGTATCCGGCGCATGCAGTACCTGGACAATCCAGTCCAGTCCCGCAAAAACCAGTACATTCATCGCAACTGCAATCACGCCGATCAGCAGAAAAGCTAAAAACAAGCCGTTTTTCAGCCGCTCCATATCCCGTTTGCCGAACTGCATGGAAAAAAACGCACTGCTACCCATGCACAGGCCCAGCAGAATCGACGTTAGAAACACCATCAGCGTATAGGCTGAGCCAACCGCCGCCAGCGCATCCGCACCCAGAAAACGTCCCACAATCAGCGTATCCGCTACATTATATAATTGCTGTAGCACATTACCCACCATCAGCGGCAGTGAGAACAGCAGAAGCCTCCGGGTAATGTTTCCTTCTGTCAAATCAAGCGCCACCGCTCCACCCCTCCTTTTCCACTCGACTATCCTAACAGAATCCAGCAGCATCGTCAACCACACCTTGTTTTGCGCAACTAATGGTTGAAAAATCTAACCGATGGTTAAACTTCGCCTCTATTGTATCTATCGCAGCGACATGATAAGATAAAATTACAAAAGGTCCTTTTGAATCTGCTATTATAAGGATGAACGATATGGAACTTTTCATTGGAACCACAATCCTGACTGCACGCCGCGCTAAGGGACTGACGCAGGAGAGTCTGGCCTCGCTGGTTGGTGTGTCAGCCGCTGCCGTCAGTAAATGGGAAACCGGCGCGAGTTATCCCGATATCACCCTGCTGCCGCCGCTAGCCCGTGCGCTCGGCATGACGGTCGATGCGCTGCTCAACTTTCATCCAGCGCCCTCTCCCGAGGAACTGCTTGCCATCACACAACGTCTGCGTGCCATATTTGATGAGCAAGGCTTTGATGCCGGACAGCAGGCAACAGAAGAGGCGCTGCACGAATATCCGTCCTGCGGTACGCTCAAAATCTCAGCGGGCGGGCTGTATTTCCATTATCTCGCCTCTGCCCTTGCTCATGCAGACGATCCTGAACAAAAAGGCGAGGCGCTCATCGCCCGCTGTCTTGCACTGTTCGAGCAGGGTGAGCAGCAAAGCGAGGAGGCAGGCGAGAAACTGGGTGCCAAGCTGATGCGTATCAACGCGCTGACCATACTCGGGCACTACGACGAAGCAGAGACGCTGATTGACAGCCTGCCTACGCAGCCGCTGGCTAATGCGGACGTGCTGCGTCTCAACCTACGGCTGCGCAAAACCGGTTGGACGAAGCCGAGCAGCTTGCCCGAAAACGGCTGCTCACCCATGTCCACGAAACGCTGGGCGCACTGATGAATTTAATCACGGTTGCGCGGCGGCAAAAGGAGTTCCCCGCTGCACACCGTTATCTGAACGCTTACCGCGCGGTAGACGAGCTGTTTGAACTCGACCGCTCCAACGGTCTATTGCTCGGACTGATGCTGGCACAGGATGAGGGCGACACTGATCGTACATTCGATCTGCTTGATGCGTATATCGACGCACGGCTGTCCTACACACTGAATTATCAGAAAAATCCCTTCTTCGCCGGTGTACAAACCCATGTGCCAACCAAAAACGAAATCATCGAAACCCACCGCCTGACCCTACGCTCTCTGGAAGAGGATGCACAGTACGCACCGATGCGAGGAGACCCCCGCTTTCAAGCCGCGCTTGATCGATTTCGCTCCCTCATTTCTCCTAAAGCATAAAAAAACGCCCGAAACGGTTTTCCGTTTCGGGCATCACCCTTTATTGAGACATTTTTTCATATCCAGAATGGAGCTCCCTTTTTATTTTCCGGGAAATACATATAAAAAAACCACGCGGCCGCATTCCCTTCCAGCATGCGCTCCCTGCGTGGACATATCCGTAAGCGTTTTACTTATCGCTATGCGTCTCATGTTCGTCACCGAAAATCAAATCATCGATATCCGGGCGATCGGGCTGCTGGGGAATCTTCAGATTTCTCATGTCTCTGTGCACCTCCTTTTTATGCTTTCTTCATTCATTATATCATCTTATGCAAAAGAAGCAAATAAAATTCCTGTAAAGTCACACAAATGTAACAAATTTTTAACCAACCGAGCGATTGCCCATCATCAACATCAGACCGTTAGGCATAAAAATACCCCACCCTGCCGATGCAGCCCAATTAGTAACCTGCACGACTCATGCAGGTGGGTTTTCTGTTTGGCATGTCTGCGCTTCCAACGTCCGTGTATACCCGGGAGGCCTGCTGCTCAATGCCAAAACTTTCCGAAATCCCGTACTAAAAATGTGGGTTAAAAAAGGGCTGCTGTCGTACAGGGCAGGGATTTGACCCATCCATGCCGTGTGCGAATATAAATTATTCTTCCTCTTCCGCCTCGGCGCGCTCCATCACAATGTCAAACACCGCATCTGCGATCTCGTCATCCTCGACCGCTTCGAGCATTTCCTCGCCGTCTTCCTCTACGATTTGCATGATAACAACTTCCGCATCCTCCTCAACGGAAAGCTCCGCCGGGATAAACGCCAGATAAGTTGTTCCTTGATATTCCACGGTGTCGATGTGCTCAAACTCAACTTCGTTGCCGTCCTCATCAATCAACGTGACAAAATCGTTGCCGTATTCTTCGCTCACAATCCGGCACCTCCTTCATAATTCAAATTCGTTCTATACGGGGCGAAACGCTCCCTCTGCCTTTAGGATAACAAATCGAGTCGCTTTTGTAAAGACCTGTTATCAAGCACCGTACTGTCATAGTATGCTGCCTGTGCGAAATATCATACCAGTTAAAATAGTTGAAATAAAGCCTTGACTTTGCTTTACATTTCTGATATAGTATTTCAAGTAACAAGGAAGAAGGCAATGTCCTCACCCGCCGCGTTTGAGCAAACGGGTCAATAAAGCAACAATCCGTTTTGGTACGGATTTGCGTTTTATGCTTGGAGGACGGTCGCTTTCGATCGGTCCTTTTTCTTTTTGTCTTAACCCATTTATCGTTTGGAGGTGCTTACCAATCAGCAGCATGGAACATCAAATCAATGAAGAGATCCGCGACAAAGAAGTCCGTCTGATCGGCGATGACGGCCAGCAGCTCGGTATCGTTCCCATCCAGCAGGCACAGGATGCCGCCGTGGAAAAGGGTATGGATCTGGTGAAAATTGCCCCGCAGGCGAAGCCGCCGGTCTGCAAAATCATGGACTATGGCAAGTTCCGTTTTGAACAGGCCAAGCGTGAAAAGGAAGCGCGCAAAAACCAGCGCGTCGTGGAGATCAAAGAGATTCGCCTGACCCCCAATATTGATGTCGGCGACCTGAATACCAAGGTGAAAAACGCCTGCCGTTTCCTCAAGGACGGCGACAAGGTCAAGGTTTCGGTTCGTTTCCGTGGCCGCGAGGTTACGCACGCGTCGCTCGGTCAGGATCTGCTCCATCGCTTCGCGGAGCTGTGCTCGGAATGCAGCACGGTAGAAAAGCAGCCCAAGCTCGAAGGCCGTCAGATGCTGATGTTTCTGGCGCCCGCTAAGGACAAGTAAACCAAAACGCGCCTTGCGCGCAAATTCAGAGAGGAGCAAACCTTATGCCTAAGATCAAAACGCACAGCGGTGCAAAGAAAAGATTCTCCGTTACCAAGAACGGCAAGTTCAAGCGCGGCCACGTCGGCAAGCGCCACCTGCTCAACGGCCATGGTAAGACGACCAAGCTCAAGCGTCACCTCCGCAAGGAAGGCTTCGCGGATTCGACGAACGTAGCGCAGCTCAAGCGTCTGCTGCCGTACAAGTAAGTAACAACATCTTTCATATAGGAGGCAATTACAATGGCAAGAGTTAAGGGCGCAATGATGACGCGCAAAAGAAGAAAGAAGATCCTCAAGCGTGCAAAGGGCTACTGGGGTGCCAAGTCTACCCATTATCGTGTAGCCAATCAGGCGGTCATGAAGAGCCTGAAGTACGCGTATATCGGCCGTAAGCACAAGAAGCGCGACTTCCGCCGTCTGTGGATCACCCGTATTTCGGCTGCTGCCAAGTCCTGCGACATGAACTACAGCCGCTTCATGAATGGTCTGAAGAAGGCCGGCATCGACCTGAACCGCAAGATGCTTGCGGAACTGGCTGTCAACGATAAGGCTGCTTTCGCAGCACTTGCTGAGAAGGCCAAGGCTGCGCTTTAATCTTCTGTTTGCTAACCCTGCTGCACATTGCGGCAGGGTTTTTTATCGGCATAATTCACAAACACCGCTTTACTTTTTCTTGCCCTGCTGACAAAATTGCGCTATAATAGGCTTGTAATTTTCTAACGGACAAAGAAAGGTGGTCATTTATGCAGCAGCCGATCCGTATTATTTCCCGTTTCAACAAGCGTCTGTATGCAGATGCGATTCCGGGTCATTTTGCAACCAATCATTCCCATATCAATTACTATGTTGATATGTCTGAAATCAAGCACAACATGACCATGGCACTGGAGGCCGCACACAGCATCGCGTTCCATTTTTCCTCCGTCAGCGTGGATACCCTGCTGTGTCTCGAGGGCACAGAGTACATCGGCGCATATATTGCCAAGGAACTTGCCAGCTCGGGCATCGGCAGCCTGAACAGCAACAAAGTCATCTACCTTGTCGAGCCGGACAGCAATGTCAACGGTCAGTTTATGTTTGCGGACAACCTGCGTCCCATGATCGAGCACCGCAATGTACTGGTGCTGGTCAACACCGCATCCACCGGTCAGACGCTTTCGCAGACACGCGAGTGCATTGAATACTACGGCGGTCGTGTAGCTGGTTATTCCGCGCTGTTCTCCAATATTTCCGAGTTGGACGGCAAACCGGTCGTCAGCCTGTTTTCCGGAGAGGATTTTCCGCATTATCACAATTTCGTCCGTGGCAAAAACTGTCCCGCCTGCGCAGCGGGCGTACCGTTGGATGCCATCGTCACCCCGCGCGGCTACACCAAATTATAACGAACAAAAACCGGAAGGCTCAGCCTTCCGGTTTTTGTTTTCCGCATCTGTGGTGCCCACAGCAGCCTCCACGCATACATTGCGCGCGTTTTTCACATACTTCAACGTCGCCGCCCTCGATGCGCAAAGTGCGTCCATTGACCAGCGCCTCCGCCAATTTGTGCCGCGCCGCGTTGTAAATTGATTGCACTGTCGTGCGCGCGACGCCCATCTGCGCAGCTGCCTGTTCCTGCTGCATACCCTCCAGATCAATCAGACGGATGACCTCGTACTCATCCAGTCCCAGCATAACTGGCCCGCCCATACAGCCAATTCCATGCGGACCAAACTCCCTACAGACCGGCAGGCCGCACACCCGCCGGCATTTTTTCGGTCTGGGCATGGCTCAGCCGTGGCAGTGACCACCACAGTGATGGCCTTCATGCAAAGCACCGTGATGACCCGCTCCGTGGTGCTCGTGATGGCTGCATCGAACATCCGGATTATATTGCAGTGAGCCGGTCAGAAACGCCTCGACCGCCTCGTCCGCACCGCCCTGCACGCCGCCGAACAGGCGAATATTTGCTTCGGCGAGCGCCGCCTGCGCACCGCCACCAATTCCGCCGCAAATCAGTGTATCCACGCCCTGTGATGCAAGAAAGTCTGCGAGCGCGCCATGGCCGCTGCCGTTGGTATCAACAACCTGCGAAGAAAGGATTTTTCCATCTTTTTCTTCATATACTTTGAACTGGGCGGTATGACCAAAATGTTGGAATACCTGACCATCCTCATAAGGGACTGCGATTTTCATGGAACTGCGCCTCCGTATTTTATTTCCGGCATATGCCGGTTATATATCTATCATAACATATTTCCGGCATATGTCAAGAATAAAAAGCAGCCCGCAGGCTGCTTTCCTTTTCTTCACTTACGCAGAAATTCCGGCAGACGCCGTCTGGCCTCCAAACGATAGATGCGCGCGCCTTCGGACGAGAATTTTTCCTCGTATTCTGTCATCACATTGCCCTCGAAATCCGAGTGATGCAAGTCGAGCGAGATATTTTGCAGCAGCCAACCGAACTGGCAGATTTCCGCAAGCGTCCACTCGAAGAAACGCTGATTATCGGTTTTAAAACAGATATCCCCTTGCTGCTTCAATATCTCGTCGTACACCTCCAAATAGGCGCGCCACGTCAGCCGGCGCTTGCGCTGTCGATTGGGCGGCCACGGGTCGGAAAAATTCAAATAAATGCGGTCCACCTCACCAGGCGCAAACACCTCGCGCAGCTCGGCTGCGTCAAAAGACACAAACCGCAGATTGGGCAGCGGGCGCTGCTGACAGCGCTCAGCCGCCATGATGAGCGCGCCCTCCTCCCGCTCGACCGCAATAAAATTCACGTCCGGATGCTGTTCTGCCATACCGATGGCAAAACGGCCCTTGCCGCAGCCGATTTCAACATGCAGCGGATGGTCGTTTCCAAACAGCGCGCGCCATTTGCCGCGCTTTTCCTTCGGCTCAAACGCCATTACGTCCGCGCAGGCCGCGAAGCGGATATCAAGATTTTTCTTTTTGCGCATTCTCATGCGTCAAATTCCCCTTTTTCCTGTATATTTTTCAGTCTTTTCATTATATCCCGCCCCCGCACACTTGGCAAGTAAAATTGACAAATTTCCATAAAACACGCTATAATACAATTATATTTAATTGGGGGATGTATTTATGTTTCACCGTTCCAGCGGCGTGCTTGCGCACGTCACTTCCCTGCCCTCGCCGCACGGTGTGGGCACCATGGGCAAAAGCGCTTATGAATTTGTCGATTTCCTCGCAGCCGCGCACCAGACCTACTGGCAGGTTCTGCCGCTCGGGCATACCGGTTTCGGCGATTCTCCATATCAATGCTTTTCCGCAGCGGCGGGAAATCCGTACCTGATTGACCTTGACTTACTGGTTGAGGACGGACTGCTGACCGAAGCCGAGGTCAAAGCAGGCGACTTTGAAGCCTCTCCGGACACGGCAGATTTTGAGCAGCTGGCCGATACCCGTTGGCCGCTGTTTCGCAAAGCATATTCGCGGATAGATGATGCTTTGCGCGAAAAAATCCATACATTTACCGAAGAGAACGCCGAGTGGCTGCCGGATTACGCGCTTTTTATGGCGCTTAAGGAAGAGAAATACCAGCATATGCCGGTCTACATGTGGCCGGAAAAAGCGGTGCGCGACCGCAAACCGGAAGCGCTGAAAAAAGTAACCGAGGAGCTGCGGGACGAAATTGACTTCCGCATCTTCCTGCAATATATTTTCTTCACCCAATGGAAAGCGCTGCGTGAATATGCCAACGAGCACGGTATTCAAATCATCGGCGACATTCCGATTTATGTCTCCGCCGACTCCGTGGACGTGTGGACGCATCCTGCGCTGTTCAAGCTCAAAACCGACCTCAGCCCAAAGCTTGTGGCGGGTGTTCCGCCTGATTATTATTCCGCTACCGGCCAGTTGTGGGGCAATCCGGTCTACGATTGGGATGCCCATCGCGCGGAAGGATTCTCCTGGTGGATTTGGCGCATGAAGAGCAATATGGCACTGTTCGATGTGGTAAGACTCGATCACTTCCGTGGCTTTGCCGCCTACTGGGAAGTACGCGCAACCGAGGAAACCGCTATCAAAGGACACTGGCGCAAGGGGCCGGGCATGGAACTGTTCCATGCCATGGAAAAAGCACTCGGCCCTCTGCCGCTGATTGCAGAGGATTTAGGCGAAATGACAGATGAGGTTCGTGAGCTGCTGGCGGAAAGCGGCTTCCCGGGCATGAAGGTGCTGATTTTCGGCTTCACCCCCGACTGCGACAACGAACATTTGCCGCATAACTTCGTGCCGAACAGCATTGTATACACCTCTACACACGACTCGCAAACCGTATGCGAGCAGATTATGGATATCTGCACCGAGCCGGAAAAGCAGTTTGCCTATCGCTATCTTCGCACCTCTCACAGCGAAGCCATGGGTTGGAGTGCAATTAAAAGTGTATGGGCCTCCCCCGCACACATCACAATGACCACTTTGCAGGATCTGCTTTCTTTGGGGGCGGATGCTCGTATGAATACCCCCGCCACGATCGGCGGAAAAAACTGGCGCTGGCGCGTGCGCAAGGAAGCGCTCAACGCTACGGTCTCCGCCATGCTTGGCGAAATTACACGGACCTATATGCGCGGTTAAGGCCGCGCGACGTCAAAAAGGATAAGATAGCATGAAAATTACGACCGCAATTTTTGATTTAGACGGTACCCTGCTCAACACACTGGGCGACCTGACCGACAGTGTCAACTGTGCCATCGTGCGCCGCGGCTTTTCCGCTGTGACCGAAGAACAAACCCGTGTGCGCGTCGGCAACGGTGTACGCAAGCTGATTGAACGCTGTATCCCGGAAAACAAGCGTACGGAAGCGATGATTGACACTTGTCTGGATGAATTTCGCACAGCTTACAACCAGCGCATGATGAATCGTACCCAGCCCTATGATGGCATCCTGCCCTTGCTGCGGCAACTGAAAAAAGCCGGGGTCTCCGTCGGCGTATTATCTAACAAGTACGATCTGGCTGCCAAAAGCCTGATTCGCCACTTTTTCGGCGATCTGGTGCAGATCACCTACGGAGAGCGACCGGATGTTCCGCGCAAGCCCGACCCAACCAGCGTACTGCAGCTGCTGCGCGAGCTGGGCGGTAACGCAGCCACGACGCTTTACATCGGGGATAGTGCAACCGATATGCAGACAGCCAAAAATGCCGGTCTGCTGGCCGTCGGCGTGACATGGGGCTTTCGCCCAGCCGAAGAACTGACAGACGCCGGCGCAGATGCCCTTGTCAGCAGTCCTGCCGATCTGCTCCCGTTATTCGAGCGCGGCCTGCTGGCCGTGGACGCCATCTGTCAAGCGTTTACAAAGCGCGGCTTTGGCTTTACCTATTTCCCTACTGCTGCGGATGCCATTGCGTACCTCACCGATGCCTGCGCGGGCAAATCCGTTTCTCTTGGCGGCTCCATGACCCTGAAGGAGCTTGGTTTTCCCGAAGCCTTCTCCAACAGCACTGCTGTGCATTGGCACTGGGTACGTGCCGGGGAGTTTTTCCAAACACCGGATATTTACCTCAGCTCGGCTAATGCACTGAGCGAAAACGGTGAGGTGGTCAATATCGACGGCACTTGCAACCGTATCGCCGGTACGCTGTTCGGTCCGAAGCGCTGCATTTTTGTCTGCGGCATCAACAAACTGTGCCCCGATCTGGAGAGCGCGATCGACCGCGCACGAAATATTGCCGCTCCTCTCAATGCCCAGCGTCTGGAAAAGAAAACCCCGTGCGCTGTAGACGGCAAATGTCACGACTGTCAAAGCCCCGAACGTATCTGTCGCGCTATGACCATTCATATGGGACCACCGCAGAGCATGGAACGCTGTGAAATCGTTTTGATTGGCCAGCCACTCGGCTATTAGTCTGCTCTCGTCACACTGACACCAAAACCGCGCGTTTTAAGAAAAAAACGCGCGGTTTTTTCAGATGCAACTTCCAGTTGCGTGATTTCAAACCAAACACGGTGGTATGCAACCACGTTTTTCGATACAATAGCCTCACCAACCAAGGAGGTAACCAAACATGACACTGGGAGAAAAAATCACGGATTTGCGAAAAAAGCACGGTCTGTCGCAAGAGGAACTGGCCATCACGCTAGGCGTATCACGGCAGGCAGTGAGCAAATGGGAGCTTGGCGACGCGACGCCGGAAACGGAAAAAATCGTCGCACTGGCAGAGTATTTCGATGTGACGACCGACTGGCTGCTGCGGGACATCACGCCCCAGCAAAATACGTCAGGCGGCACAGATGCACACATGGCGCCAACGCAGGCGCAGGCAGGCGCGCCGCTGCTGCTCTGTATGACACTGGGCGGCAGCGCGTGCGGGCTGTTTTTGCTGTTCTATGGCCGTTTTTACGCCCCCACCGACATCCCTACCATCATCGGCATCATCTTACAGATCTGCGCAACTGCGCTGGCGATGGGCTTCGGCCTGTATCTGAAAAACAGCGTAGACGCCGAGCAGGGCGTTAGCTTTATCCGTACATTCTGGCGTGTGAATATCTGGATTGTCGCGCTGCTGCCTACGCGCATGCTCTATTTTTCGTTTGCACAGCTGCTGAATCTGATCCCCGAAACAGCGTTGTCACGCCTCTGGGTCAGATTGCCACAGCCGTTTTGGGCGCTTGGACGGGTATTGCTGTTTGCCGGTATTCCGATTGCGCTGTACCTTGCCTTCTGCCTGTTTGTCACGCTCGTGTTGTGTCGCCGTCCCCACAAAAAGGGTTAAGGCAACACCGCACAATTGCATCTTCGCTGCTTCGCGGAAATTTTGTGCCCAGATTTTGTTGCGATTTCTTGCAATACATCAAGTATTGCCGCGAAACCGTGCCGCATCTGGACGCAAAATTTACACGCAAATCATTCTTACCAAATTATGCGGTATTGCCTTAAAAAAACTTTACCACTTTTTCTTGTTTTTTGCTTGACAGCACGTCCACTCTTTGCTATAATCAATATCGCGCTGATGAGTTCGGCGCGATACAAAATGCGGCTGTAGCTCATCTGGTAGAGCGCCACCTTGCCAAGGTGGAGGTAGCGAGTTCGAGCCTCGTCAGCCGCTCCAGAAACAAAGGCACTGTCATATGGCAGTGCCTTTTTCTTATAAATTTTGCTTACTGCGTCAGCCGCATCGCAAATAAAAGCACTTCCTATACGACAGTGCTTTTATTTTCCGTTTTTCCAGTTCGATAGGAACCATCCATCAGGCGATACAGCAGCTTTTCAAATTGTACCCCGTGCATCGGATCGGTTTTCTGCTCTAACGTATGCGCAATGCAGTCCTTGACATATTCTCCCGCCTGTTCACAGGCCTCTGTCAACCGTTCACCGTTGAGCAGCGCCGCCAGCATAACCGATGCAAACAAATCCCCTGTACCGGGATAATACCGGTCAATGCGTCGATGCAGGCTAAGCGCGCCACCATTCTCCGACAGGCAGCCCGAACCGACCTTTCCTTTCTCAAAATCCAACCCGGTCAGCACGACTTGAGCGCCGTAGCGCGTACGCAGCGCCCGCAGCCACTCCCATGCTTCGTCTGCGTCACGCGGCTTACTACCCGGGTCGCGGTCAAGCAAAATCGCCGCTTCGGTCGTGTTAGGCGTGATAATATCCGCAATTGCGCACAGCTCACGCATACGGATGCACATTTCAGACGTATAGGTATCATACACCTTTCCATTATCCCCCATGACTGGATCGATCAAAGTCATACCGCCTACTTTTTTCAGCCGCTTTGCTGCCTCGCTCACACAGTCAATCTGGTCTGCGGAACCCAAGAAGCCGGCATATATCGCTTCAAAGCGTAGCCCCAGCGCGTCATATTGGTCAATGGTTCCCAGCATCGCATTGGTCAGATCCGTGGTAATCCAACCGGGAATCGCAGTATGCGTGGAAAATACCGCCGTCGGCAGCGGCACGCACTGATGCCCTCCCACAGAAATCACCGCGATGATCGGCACCAGCGATGAGCGCCCAAAGCCTGATAAATCATGCAGCGCCAGAACCCTTTTTTGCATGGCCATTCACATCCTTTTTCTGTACGTGTTCCATCATACGATGAATCCGCGTCCATGTCAATCATTCTTGCTTTCTCCTTCCCGCAATGGTAAAATAATTATATTATTTACGCTAATTGTCAAAGGAGTCTTTCCATGCTCAAACAACGTATTCTTTCCATTATTCTGGTGTTGGCTCTGATTTTATCCAGTGCCGGCGCGGTCCAACCCGCGCAAGACGGCATGCGCGGCGTATGGGTTTCGACCATATACAATATCGACTATCCCTCGGCGCAAGGCCTATCCGCCGATGCGCTTAAAAGCGAAGCGGACACTATCCTCGACAATATTGCAGCCATGGGACTGAATACCGTTTTCCTACAGGTTCGTCCCTCAGCTGATGCGCTTTATCCATCGGATATTTTCCCGTGGAGTCGTTATATCAGCGGTACCGTTGGACAGGCACCGGACGGCGATTTTGACGTTTTGGCCTATTGGGTTCAGGCCGCCCACAGCCGCGGCTTGCAACTGCATGCCTGGATCAACCCCTATCGCATCACCAAGGGCGGTCAAAGCGAATGGGATTCCCTGCCCGACAACAGCCCTGCCAAACAGCATCCGGAATGGATCGTCGAATACGAGGACAATTACTATTTTAACCCCGGTTTGCCCGCTGTGCAGCAGCTTGTGGTGGATGGCGCATCCGAAATTGCCAATAACTATGATGTAGACGGCATCCATTTGGATGATTATTTCTATCCGGGAACAGATTTTGATGATTCCGATACTTATGCCCGCTATGGACAAGATTTCAGTGATATTGGTGATTGGCGACGCGATAATGTCAATACCCTGATCGCAACGCTTGACAAAACACTGCATAAAATCGATCCGACCTTATCATTCGGCGTCAGTCCCGCCGGTATCTGGGACAACAAAGCCAACAACCCAAAAGGCAGCGAAACCAACGGCCGCTCTTCCTATCAGGAAATCTATTGCGATTCTGTCGAATGGATTAGAAAGGGCACCGTGGACTATATCTGTCCTCAGCTTTACTGGTCCATCGGCTATGAAATTGCCGACTTTGAAGTTCTGGTGGAATGGTGGCAGCAGATAGTTTCCACCAGTGATGTCGCGTTGTACATCGGCATCGGCGCCTATCGCGCAGCCGAAGCCCAACCGGGTGATGTATGGTATGGAACAGATGAATTGCAGCGTCAGCTCACTCTGTTGGACAATAGCATTGACATTCAGGGCGAGGTATTCTTCAGCTATACTTCTCTGCAAACTGTCGATGGCTGCGCGGCGATGCTTTCCGAACACTACGCATCGAATAAGCAAACCCCGGATACTACACCGGACACTTCGGTGCAACAGTCCTCGCTGCTCGAACTGGTCTCCCGGTTTATTGTCAGCCTATTTCACTGATCACAAGGAGGCGTTTTCCCTTGGCAGATCTTCTCTCCCGTGAATACGAGGTCAATTACGGCCATATCGATAACCGCGGCATTGCAAAACCATCCTTTCTCTGGCTGGTCATGCAGGATGCTGCTACCGTGCATGCAGAATCGCTGCATCTTGCCCAAGACGAGCTGAATATCCTATGGGTGCTCTCGCGCATGAAAGCGCGTCTGACGCGTCCGCTGCGCCCGTATGAGCGCATCCGCTGCGAGACATGGTGTCCGGGTATCCGCGGCGCAAGCTGGTATCGCTGTTTTTCGTTCTTTGCGGATGAACAGCAGATTGGCGACGCACAATCCATGTGGGTCACGCTCGATCCAGTATCGCACCGCATCTTGCGCCCCAGTTCTTTCCCGGCAGCGGAAAGCTATCTACACACCGCGCGCGGGGAACTGTTTGAACCACTGCCCAAGCTGTCCTGCGATACTGTGCGGCCGCATCATGTCCATACCGTACAATATTCGGATTTGGATGTCAACAACCACGTCAATAATGTGCGCATCGTAGAATTGATTTCGGATGCACTCGACCTGCAGCGTCAGCCGGGCTTTGTTTCCTCCCTACAAGTCAACTACACTGCTGAAACCGCCTTTAGTCAGCAGCTCTCACTGCTTTGCGGCACAGTGGACGGCGCACGTTATGTGCGCGGCGAAACAGATGGTAAAACGCATTTTGAGGCGCTTGCAACCCTGTCACCATTTGAGACGCAGGAGGCATAACCATATGACTGAACTGATTGAACAAGCCACGAAGGATATTCTCCGCATATGTCAACCGCACCGGATTATTCTGTTTGCAGAAAAGCGAACCATGGCTACAGGAAAGCTTAAAGCGTTCAGCCTTTGCATCATTGTTCCCAACGGCACAGATTGCCGCCACCTGCGCACACATCTGCATCTGGTGCTTTCTGCTGATGTTCCGGTTAATTTAAATGTATACACCGCCGAAGAGTGGGACGCGCTGCTGGAGGATGAAACCTCCTATGCCGCATGGATCAACCGGAAAGGGCAGGTGATTTATGAGCAGAAGACGTAAAGGCGCATCCGATAGCCACTTTTACTATAAATGGCTGGATAAAGCATTATGCGACCTACAATGCGCACGCCTGCTGCTGACCTATGGCGGCGACCACTACAATATTGCTTTCCACTGTCAGCAGGCAATTGAAAAAGCGCTCAAGGGATATCTGTTATTCCGCACCGGCCGACATTACGATGGCCATAACCTCACTTATCTCTGTCGTCAAGCCATCCAACAGAATTCAGACACTTTCTCAGAATACCTTGACGAGAGTGCCGCACTGAACGACCTGTATATCGAAACACGGTATCCCACAGACCTTCCGTTTGAGATTGATGAAATTGAAATCCGACGGTATTTGGATATGGCGGAACGCATGTTCGCGGCCATTCGTCGCGAACTGTATGCCAGCGGTCGACCGCATTACGTTGAATAGTAAAAAAAGCTGCTGCAACTTCACGTTGCAGCAGCTTTTTGTTTTTTCTCCTATGTTAAGCGCGCTCGTTCTCATTCTGCGCTTTGGCAGTGAGACCGTGGCGAATGGGCTTCCACTCAACTTTACCGACAAGTGCCATCAACGAAATCGGGATATATGTCAGCATAAACAGCGGGAACGTAAATACATAAAAAATCTTTTTCCAAACGCTGCCCTTGACCTTCTTCCATTCGGTTGCCATCGTAAAAGCACCAAATATAAATAAGCTAAACGAAATGCCCTTTACCGTAGAATAAATGATCCGCCCAAGCATGCGCAACACGCGATAGGTAACGAACGCCGGCTGCGACAGGCTGCTCAGACAGGCGAATAAGGCAAGCCCCAGCACACCAATTGTCACCAGATTGCAGGGCGCTACTGTCATAAGCATATCGTAGCAGGACATACCCTTTCTGCCGCCGCGCAGACAGCCGAGCAGCAGAGGCGCCGTATACTTCGCATCCACCTGATAAAAGCCTTTACTCCAGCGCAGACGCTGATACCAAGACTGTCGGAATTGAATTGGCTGCTCGTCATAAATGATTGCCGTACCACAGTAACCAATTTTCCGACCGCGCACCGCGCAGACAATAGAGAACTCAATATCCTCTGTCAGCAAGTGATAGGGCCAGCCACCCGCCTCACGGATGACATCTGCCGCAACCAAAAATCCCGTACCGGAAACGGCGCAATTAACACCAAGCTGCGTACGCGGACGATTGAGAAAACGCGCCTCACGCAGAAACCAAAGCGCATAACCCGCGGAAATCCAGTTATCACAAAAGTTTTTGGAATTGCGATAGCTGGTCAGCGCGGTATACTCTCCAGTGTCAAACATCTTATTCATCTCGCGCACAAATTGCGGATCTACCAGATTATCGGCATCAAACACGAAAAAGCCATCATACGTCTTTTCGCCATAATCCTTGAAAATATTGCGGAACAAACAATCGAGCGCATAACCTTTACCCACCTGCGCCTTATTGAAGCGCTCATACACGATTGCCCCTGCCTTGCGGGAAACCTCCGCTGTACTGTCTGTACAGTTATCTGCAATAACAAAAATATCCAGAAGCTCCTCTGGGTAATCCTGTTGCTTTAGCGTTTGAATTAACTCCCCAATGACACCATCTTCATTGCGCGCTGCAATGATTGCCGCATACCGGTGCAATTGGGGATTCTTCTTTCCCTGACGGCCTTTTCCAAGTAGACCAACCACCAGATACAGAATCTGATAGGCATACGCTGCTGTAAAAAATACAAATAAAACGAATTGCAGACTCTCTAAAAACCGAAGCATATAAATCCTTCGTCTCCTTCACCTTTGTCCGATTATTTCATTCTTTTTTTCCTTGTAATATCATAGCACTATTCCCACTTAATGCAACAGCTTTTTATACTTTTTCACCTGCTTGCCTGCATTTTTCTCTGTTCGCACAAAAATCTGGTGATTTTTTCTGCAATTTTCATCACTGTTTTCTGTCACATTCCGCCGTCATGCTAATAGCAGTATAACACATTCCCCTACCCATTTCCGAAAGAAATTATGAAGATAAAAATATTCCGCTATTTTGTCACACAACACAGCGCCTGGTCGTTATCATAGTGAAAGGGGATGAGCCTTATGCCGGTCTGGCAAGATGCAGCCGATGCAACCGCCTTCGTGCGCTTATACTCCAGCATAATCCTGCGCGTATGCTTTACGTATTCGCTCGGCCGGGCGGACGCGCAGGATGTGTGCCAGAATATATTCCTGAAACTGCTGCAAATCGACCGACAATTTGACACCGAGGGCGAGACACGCGCCTTTATCCTCCGCATGGCGATCAATGAGTGCAAGGACATTCTCAAGAGTGGCTGGCGCCGTCGCTCTGTCCCGTTGGACGAATTGATCGAGGGTGAGATTCCCTTTCTCCCTGCGGAAGATACCGGCGTACTGGCCGCGGTACAGCGTCTGTCGGTCAAACACCGCGAGGTCATCTACCTGTACTATTATGAAGGCTACAACGCCGAAGAAATTGCAGCCATGGTCGGGGCGAAACCCGCCGCTGTTCGGCAGCGACTCGCCCGCGCCCGTGTCAAACTCAAACAAGAACTGGAGGGCAGCGAATATGAGACAATATAAAGATGCGCTCGACGCGCTGCGCTTTACCGAGGAGGAACAGGATATGTTGATTCAACGACTCAATCAGGCGGCGCAAACCGCTCAAAAGCCCAAAAAGCGGCGGCATCCACGCAGAGTTATTCTCATTGCAGCTGTATCTGCATGCGCGCTGGCTTTCACCGCAGCGGCAGGCGCAGTCGTCGGCTTTTTTGCCAACCCGGAAGCGGGCCGCACACAACTTGCGAAATTTTTCCAAATGTCTGACAGCGATGTCGAAACGGACACAGGTTTTGTCGCCAGCGGCGCCAGCGATACTGCTCATGGTGTGACTATTTCGCTTGACGGCATCTACGCTGATGAGCAGACCGTATATGCAATTTTCTCCACCGTCAAGGACGATGGTACACCGTTTGTCGATATACAGGAATACCCAAACACCGACTTCCTAACCTTTAAAGACTACGAAGTCCGTACCGACGGAGAATGGAGCTTCGGTAGCGGAAGTCCAAGTGCGGTAACCGACCCGACACAGTTTTTCTTCCAGATTGAAATGGATATGAGCAACATTGACCAGTGGCAAGGCAAGACCGTGCGCTTCACCTTCTCCGACATCATCAGCTATATGAGACAAGGCACTTATTCCGGACCGGATCAAACCCTTGTCTCCGGCAACTGGAGCATCGAGGTGCCGCTTGAAAGCACTGATACCGCAGTGTACGCGCAGGCCGGCCAAGTAATCCCTTACGGCAACCTGAACGTCACCATTGACAGCATCGCATTCACACCGGCCTTCTATCATCTTGAATGGCACTTCGACAAAGAGATGACCTATGATGATGACATGAACCTGTACTTGGACGGCGTGCCGGATGAATACGACAATCAGTATTACACAGAGGGCAGTTCCCCCATTCTGACGCTTAAGGACGGCACAACCTATGATCTATGGCAGATTGGCCACTCCAACACTGGCCTACTCTCGGAAATAATCCCACTGGAAGAGATGGAATCCATCACGATTTTCGGCCAGACCATTCTCCTTGTATGGGACGACGAGTGAACAGTAACAAAGGGCGCGCAGCAGCGCGCCCTTTGTTTTTTCCCAAAATAAAAAGCGCCGCAAGCGCGGCGCCGGAAATCAATCCAAATTTTTCTTCTTGAGCATGAACCACGCAAAAAAGCACGCAGCAACCGAAATCAACAGCGGAATCCACCAGACAAAGTCACCCGGCAGACCGCCCCCCTCGATATTCATGCCATAAAAACCAAAGATAATATTTGGAATGGTCATGATGATAGTCAATACCGTGAGAACCTTCATAATGATATTCAGGTTGTTGGACACAACTGAAGCGTACGCATCCATCGTACCGGACAAAATGCTTGAGTAGATGCCAGCCATCTCGATGGCCTGCCGAATCTCAATCAGTGCATCCTCCAGAATATCACGATCATCCTCGTACAGCTTGAGCACACGTCCACGCAGTACTTTTTCCATCGTCACTTCGTTGCCCTTCAGCGATGCCGAGAAGTAAACCAATGATTTGGAGAGTCCGAGTAACTGAATTAACTCTTCGTTTTTCAGCGAATCATATAGCCGCTTTTCAATGCGGGTAAAGTCACGCTCAATCATGCGCAGGTTTTTCAAAAAGCGTCCCGCCACGCGCAGCAAAATCTGAAATACAAAGCGCGTGCGCAACGCCGTATGCACGCCCTTCACCGCGCCCTCGGCGATTGACCGCAGGATAATACTGTCCTCCAGACAGACTGTGATGACCGCGTTCTGTGCCACCACGATGCCCATAGGCAAAGTGCTGAACATCTGGCCGCCATCTTCAACCGAGTTCTTTTCCACCATCGGAATATCGACAATCATCAACAGCTGATCGTCCTCGGTTTCAACACGCGAGCTTTCCTCCGGGTCGAGTGCCGCGCGGATAAACTCCTCTTCCACGTGCGCTGCACGGGCGATTTCTTCCAGCTCATCCGAACTGGGATGCACCATATTCACCCAACAACCTTCAGCAAAGCCGCTGATCTCCGTAATTCTTCCATCAATCGTCTTGTAAAATTCTACCATACCTTACCGCCTTTCCGCGGCTTCACATCGCTGTGCCACCGCGAGTCTTCTTTATTTTTTTACTTCGAGGGTCTGCACTCACGGTGATCACACTCCTTTTTCAAGAATTTTACAAGGTCTTATCAGACCAAAACAGCCCTAAACAGGGCTGTTTTTCAAAGCGCTATTTTCAGCTGAACTCAGCGATGATCCTTATCAAAGATACGCATCAACACATCAAACGCTGCATCATCCGAACCCAAATCGCTGGATTTGGACTGGGTCGAAGTAGGCTTGTCCTCTGCTGCGGCAGTGGATGCCTCGGTAAACAAACCGGAACCGGAAGCCTGTTCGGGCTGCTTGCCGTCCATATTCATTTTTGCAGAATTCGGGATGCTGTCAAAGCCGGTTGCGATAACCACTACGCGAATTTCATCATCCATGGTATCGTCAATAAACGCGCCGAAAATGATATGCGCATCCGGATGGGCCGCCTGCTGTACCATGGTAGCCGCCGTCTCAACCTCATCCAGACCAATATCGTCCGAACCGATCACAGAAACGATGACGCCATGCGCCATATCAATCGAGGTTTCCAGCAGCGGGCTGGAAATCGCCATACGGGCCGCTTCCGCGGCTTTATCTTTCCCAGCAGCACGGCCAGTACCGATATGTGCATAACCTGCATCCTTCATCACCGAAGTAACATCGGCGAAGTCCAGATTGATAAAGCCAGGGACAGTAATCAGCTCTGAAATGTTTGCAACCGCCTGACGGAGCACACCGTCTGCGATTTCAAATGCGTTCTTGAAGGTAATCTTTTGCTCAGATACGTACTTCAGGCGCTCGTTCGGAATGATAACCAGCGAGTCCACATTCTTGTTCAGTTCATCAATACCGCCCAACGCCTGCTCCAAACGCTTCTTACCTTCAAATGCAAACGGACGAGTAACAACGCCAACCGTCAGAATACCCATTTCACGAGCAATTTGCGCAACCACCGGCGCCGCACCAGTACCGGTGCCGCCACCCATGCCGGCAGTGATAAAGACCATATTGGTGTTCGCAAGCGCCGCTGCGATCTGATCCTTGCTTTCCTCTGCCGCCTTGCGACCGATCTCCGGGTTTGCGCCTGCACCCTGTCCTTTTGTCAGCTTTTCGCCGATCTGGATCTTAGTGCTGGCCTGAGAATAGTTCAGCGCCTGCATATCTGTGTTGATAGAAACAAACTCAACACCCTGCACACCGCTTTCGACCATGCGGTTGACTGCATTGCCGCCACCGCCGCCTACGCCGATTACTTTAATGTTCACTACACCATCCAAGCTCTGTTCAAACTCGAAACCCATTATTGCCATCCTCCGTTTTATGATAAAGAATCGTTCAGATTATCTTATACATTCTTTTGCGCAGACACCGCTGTCTATCACAAGCGAGCTGTCCCTATTGTTTTAATTTTACCTCTAATTGTTCCATTTTGCAACAGAAATTAGTGAATTGCTCAAAAAAAACTGAAAGTTTTCTGTATCTTTCCACCAAATTTATGCCAAACGCCCTCTCAAATCCATACTGCATAAGGTATTCCGGCCTTCTTTTGTCCCTTTTTCCTCCCTTTTCCTCACACATCCCCGTCGGTATCCACCTCATCGGCCGCGTCCGCTTCTTCACCGGATCCGTTATCCGAGCTTTGCGTTGCATCTGTATCACTCTGGGACTGCGCCGTCGCTTGCGAAGCCTCCGCATCCGTTTGCCGCGTGGCACCTTCTGTCGCTGCATTGGTCACTGTCGGAGATGCCGCCAGCCCCATGCCGGCTTTTTCTATATTTTCTGCCGTATCCGGCACATAATGCAAACGATTTTGTGCATCCCAGTACAACTGTCCGATATCAGACGGCGACAGGCGATCCTGTATAACTGTTTGCGCAAAGCGCAGATAATACGCCAGATTATCCACCGAGCTCACTCGGATGTCAAACCGTTTTTGATAACCGATGTGAATATCGCGCAGATCGGACAGATTGATAAAGTTGAGGTCACCGAGCATGTCGGCCGCATCTACTATCTGCAGGATGGTCAACAGTTCCTCCGCTGACTCACTCGATTCTTCCGATAGGATTCTTCCAAGCGGAACATCAGACAGGGTCATACCTGTAACGACCGGCAAGCCGTTACTTGTTGCACTCTGTTCCAGTGCCTTGCCCTCTTTACTCAGCAGCAGATAGCCTCCGTTCGATGCGATGGCGACCGACGCCGAGCACTCCGTCACCGAGACCACCAACGCATTGGGCAAATGTCGGCGAATCTGTACGCTTTGCAGATACGGAAACTTTTCCAGCATCGCATCGCTTACTTTTACCTTATTCCACAGATAGAGGTTGTCCCCTTGCTTAACATCCATACCTGCAACGATTTCTTCCGCCCGATATTTCTGCGCACCTTCCACCGTTATGGTGTCCACCTTAAAAAAAACCGTCAGCGCCAATACCGCCGCCGCCAGCAAAACCCCGAGAAACAGTATGCGCCCAATTGCATGGAAAAAGCGTTGTCGTCGGCTGACGCGTCGACGCATCTGCTCGGGCGTTTTGTATCTTCGCTTTCTGCGTCTCATCGTGGCGCCCCTTCGTTTTTTATTTCCCGTGATGCTCCATTGCCCACAGGATCTCGCGATAAATCTTTTCGCTTGCGTCATGTGCGGCCAGACCGGTCGCAGCACGTCCCATCTGCTGCAGCCGGTCACGATCTGCCAACATCATCTGCATCTCATCATACAGCTTTTGCGGCGACGCATCCTTTTCCAGCAGTACCCGGCAGCCGCCCGCTTTTTCCAGCGCGCGGGCATTCTTCTCCTGATGGTTTTCTGCCACAAACGGCGACGGCACCAGAAGCGCAGGCCGCCCCAGCATACACAGCTCGCCCAGCGTCGCCGCACCCGCACGGCAGACAACCAGATCGGCTGCCGCCAGCCGGTCAGCCATATCATAAATATATTCCGTCACTTCGATATTGGGATGCTGGGTTAAATCCGCACCCTGCTCTTTCGCCATGCGCGGCAGCCATTCGCGTGCCGCCGCACCGGTTGCGTGCACATGGTGATACGGTACGTTATTTTTGCACTCCAGCGCAATTGTGCCCGCCATATGCTCGTTCATATACTTTGCGCCCATCGAACCCCAGAAGGAAACCACCAGCTGATCCTTTTCGGTCAGGCCAAAACGTGCGCGTGCTTTTTCCCGATCGGCCGCGAGAATTTCTCCTCGAACAGGCGCGCCGGTCAGCACAACTTTATCGCCGCCGCCCAGAATTTCCTTGGCCTGCTCAAAGCAAACCAGTACACGGTCCGCCTTTTTGGAGAGCATCTTTGTCACCTTGCCGGGCAGAGCGTTTACCTCCAGCAGCACCGTGGGAATCCCCATTTGCTGCGCAGCCCGCACCACGGCAAACGACGCATAGCCGCCGCAGCCGATGACGCAGTCCGGCCGCGCCTGACGCAGCAGCTTTTTCGCTTTGCTGACAGCTGATACCGCCAGTTTTGCCGCCTTGATATTATGTGCCAAGCCTTTCGGGCTGAGCGAACGCGACATACCGATTATTTCAATCGCATCCAGCGGATATCCTTCGCGCGGCACCAGTTTATTCTCTATTCCGCGCGCCGAACCCGCAAACCGAACCACCGTGTCCGGATGCTTATGCTCAAAGTAGCGTGCAATCGCCAGCCCGGGCGTCACATGACCACCCGTACCTCCGCCGGTGATGTACAGTCTCAAATCAGCTCCCCCTTTTCCAAAAGCCTTTCGCCTATCACATAGGTCAATCTCTGCTTATTCTTCCGCACGGGTTTCCACACGTGCATAACGGGAAATATTCAGTAGTATACCCATTTCTCCCATCTGCATCAGCAGTGCCGTGCCGCCGTAGCTGAAAAACGGCAGACTTGCACCCGTAACCGGAATGATGCCTGTGATAACAAACAGGTTCATCAGTGTTTGAATCGCCAGCTTTGCCGTAATGCCGGTCGCAAGCAGACAGCTGAATTTATCCGGTGCCGCGCGTGCAATGCGGAAACCACGGAATATCAGGTAAGCAAACAGCAACAGTACCAGCAGTGCACCCACCAGTCCCATTTCCTCACACCAAGAGGAGAAAATAAAGTCATTCTGCGGCTCAGGCAGATACAGATGCTTTTGCATCCCCTTGCCCAGACCGCGGCCCAGCAGGCCGCCCGAGCCAATGGCAATCTGGCTCATCGCACCCTGCCAGCCCTCGCCCTGCATGTTGGCAAACGGGTCCAGCCAAACGGAAAAGCGTTCTCGGACGTGCTTAAATGCGAAATAGAATCCGGTCAAAATACCCGCTGCCGCTACAAAAATCGGGCCAAAATACCACAGGCGCATACCGCCTGCCACCAGAATCACAACGCCAAGGCCACAAATGATCATCATAGCCGAGGTGTGCGGTTCAAAAAACAGCAGCACGATGTAGGACACCAGCAAGAAACCATACGGCTTAACCAAGCCTCTGAAGGTTCGTATTTTCTGCGTATCGCGCGCGATCCAATAGGAAAAGCAGACAATAACCGCAATTTTCGCCAGCTCAGACGGCTGAAAGCCGAACAGCCAGCGCTGCGCACCCTTGGATGCCGTACCAAGCGGTGTAATAACCAGAACCAACAGAATGAGCGACAAAATCATCAATTCCTTGTGAAATCGCGCATATAACTTATAGCTGATTTTGGAAATCACCACCATTGCAACGACGCCCACCGCCGCATTGACTCCCTGACGGGAGATAAAATATGTAGCGCTGCCCTGATAAAACAATGCATTGGAATAGCTCGCGGAAAACAGTGCGATAAGACCGATCACCAGCAGCAACAGCACCGAGCCAAACACGCCCACATCCCACGCATGTGCCCGTACACGCGCCCGTTTGTATGTCCGTGCGGGAGGATTTGCACGCGTTTGCATCATAGCCGCATCACGCGGTACGATCGCGCGTTCCGCCCGGAACGTCGAACGGGTCGGAGCGATCCGCCGCCGTGGATCCGGTCGGCGCGGCGAGCGCGCCTGTCTGGTTGTTGAAGCCATGAGGACACCTCCGAAGGGTTTAGGTTTAGGATTAAAATTAGGGCAGCACCGGAGCCAGTGCCACGAAATAAGCCAGCAGGCAGAGCAGCACCGTGATACCGGAGAAGGTCAGCACGATTTTTTTCTCGCCCCAGCCGCACATCTCAAAATGATGGTGAATCGGCGCCATTTTAAACAGGCGCTTGCCATGCGTTGCCTTAAAATAGGTTACCTGAAGAATAACCGACAAGGTTTCAATAATATAAATCAGGCCGACAATCAGCAGAATCAGCGGCATATCGCATGCAAATGCCAGACCTGCCACCGCACCGCCAAGAAACAGAGACCCTGTATCGCCCATGAATACTTTCGCCGGGTTAAAGTTATAAATCAGGAATGCCGCCAGACCGCCTGCCAGCGCCGCTGCGAAAATCACAACGCCTGCGTCGCCGCGCGCGATGCCCACAAAGGTAAAAAACAAGGCTACCGGCAACGTCACGCCAGCCGCAAGACCGTCGATACCGTCGGTCAGGTTGACCGCGTTATCCGCACCCACAATGACAAAGGCTGCAAAAATGATGTACAGCGGCCAAGGCCAGACGAAAACAATATTGGTAAACGGAATCCACAGACGCGGCGCACTGTCCGCCCCAAGAAAGAGCACCAGAATAAACGCACCGGCCACAAGAATCTGAAGCACGAGCTTCTGCTTAGGGGTTAGGCCCGCATTTTCCTTTTTCCGGATCTTGGCATAGTCATCTACCATGCCGACCGCGCCATATGCCACAGCAAGACCGAGCACCGCCAGTGAAGACATGCAGATCTCACCTGCAAAACTGTTGCCCGCCGCCACCGCAACGGCAATACCGATGATGAACATAAAGCCGCCCATCGTTGGGATATTCTGCTTATTCATATGCCATTTCGGCCCGATTTCAAGAATTTTCTGGCCAAACTTCATCTTGCGCAGATAACGGATCACCGCAGGCCCGATCGCCGCGGTTAAGACAAACGCAACCGCACAGGCAACCAGTGCCGTATAAAGATTTGCTGGTGTCATTTTTCCACGTCCTCCCCTAAGAACATCGCAAGCGCGCGCTCCATCTGCATGCCGCGGCTGCCCTTAAACAATAAGGCGTCGCCCTTGGCTGCATCCTGCCGCAGCGCCGAGACCAATTCCATCTGGTCGTCAAACGCAAACGCCCGTTCCATTCCGTTTTCTTTTGCGCCCGCGACCATCGCTTTCGCATCCGGTCCGTAGGCATACAGCGCATCGGCGTACCGAGCCGCCGCACGGCCCGCCCTGCGATGCCCTTCCTCCGCATAATCACCCAGCTCGAGCATCGAACCGAGCACGGCAAAACGCCGACCCTCTGGCGCCATCTTGCCCAATACAGTCAGCGTGGCTTCCATGGCATCCGGGCTGGCATTGTAGCAATCGGCATAAATATGGTAGCCATTCTGCTCATAAATGTTTTGCCGCATGCCGCTTGCTTCATAAGATGCAAGGCCCTGTGCAATTTGCATTGGTGTCTCGCCCAGCAGCAAGCCAACCGCTGTCGCCGCCAATGCGTTGAGCACATTGTGCGCACCCGGTATGGCAAGCTTTGCAACAAAGCGTTCGCCGCACGGCAGTGCCACCCCGTGCAATTTGTTGTTTATAATATCAAATGTACCGTCTTCATGCAAGCATGCGGTCAAGTCGCATGCGCAATTATCAATACCATAGGTGACCACCCGACAGCCAAGGTTTTCCCGTTTATCCCACAAAAGCGGCTCGTCGCCGCACAATACGGCGCAGCCGTTCGGCTCAAGCCCTTCCAGAATTTCGAGCTTTGCCTTGCAGATGCCCTCACGCGAGCCGAGAAACTCGATGTGCGAAGTGCCGATGTTGGTGATGACCGCAATATTTGGCCGTGCCGCCGCCGTCATGCGCGACAATTCACCAAAGTGGTTCATGCCCATCTCAGCCACCATCACCTCAGTGTCCCGCGTCATGCGGAATAAGGTCAGCGGCAGGCCAATCTCATTGTTCAGATTACCTTCCGTCTTTTGTGCACGCAATCCCTGCGACAGCACCGCATACAGCAGTTCCTTGGTCGTTGTCTTGCCGACCGAGCCGGTCACTCCCACTACCTTACCGCCGCACAAACGCCGATAGCCGCCTGCCAAATCCAGCAGTGCCTGCGAGGTGTTTTCCACATACAGCGTCGGCACCGGATACTCCTCATTTTGCCGATGAGACACCACCGCAGCAGCCCCATTTTCGATCGCCTTATCCATAAAGTCGTGCGCGTCAAACCGCTCACCCTTGATTGGCAGGAACAGCGCATCGGGTGGAATCTGCCGAGAGTCAGTGGAAACGGCCGTCAAAACCGCTTCACCCGTTGCTTCTCCTCCGGTCCACTCCGCCGCCTGCGCCAGCGTAAATTGTTCCATACACTCGTTCCCCCATTGTTCGTGATTTTGCGCGAATCTCTCGCTTTTCCTCATCCTTTATTGCTGAAAAACGCCGTGACAATTTCGCGTTCATCCATATGATGCTTGACATGATTGACCTCCTGATAGGTCTCATGTCCTTTCCCCATCAGCACAATCACATCATCCTTTTTCGCATGCGCCAGCGCCCAATGGATCGCCTCCGGACGGTCCACAATCACCTGCATCGGGGTTTTGGTCCCCTGCATCCCCTCCAGAATGTCACCAATAATTGCTTTCGGGTCCTCGGTGCGCGGATTATCACTCGTCACAACACAGAAATCTGCCAGTTCCGCTGCAATCTTCCCCATCTTTGGGCGTTTGGTGCGGTCACGGTCACCGCCGCAGCCAAACAGCGCAATCACACGCCCCTTGGCAAAGCCGCGCACTGCTCGCAGCACATTTTCCACACCGTCCGGGGTATGTGCGTAGTCAATCAGCACCGTGTAGTCCGTATCGGTCGGCACAACCTCCACACGGCCTTTAACGCCTGACGCCGTTGCCAGCGAATGCGCCGCATCACTCAGCGGAATACCGGTTTGCAGCACCATCCCCAGTGCAGCCAGCGCATTTTCCACCGAAAAATGTCCGGGGATCGGCAGCTTGACACGTGCAATCTCACCTTTCGTGGTCGCGACAAACTCTACGCCATCCGCATGCAGGCGGATATTTTTCGCCGTCAGATCAGCCGCATCCTTTTCGCACGAGAAGGTCAGACATGGGCATTTCGCGTCCGCCAGCATCGCTTGCGCTGCATCGTCATCCAGATTGATGACGCCCTTGTCGCTGATGGCAAACAGCATCGCCTTAGCTTTGCGATACTCCTCCATCGTCTTATGAAAATCCAGATGATCCTGCGTCAGGTTGGTAAACGCACCGACCGCGAAGCGAATACCGTGTACGCGGTCGAGCACGAGCGAATGAGAGGATACCTCCATGATAACATGGGTGCAGCCCGCATCTCGCATGCGCGCAAACAGCGCGTGCAGCTCATAGCTTTCCGGCGTAGTGCGCTCGGTCTCTATCACTTCGTCACCAATCAGATTCTGATTGGTACCGATAAGACCAACTTTGTATCCTGCATCCTCCAACATATGTTTGACCAGATAGGTGGTTGTGGTCTTTCCGTTTGTACCGGTCACACCCAGCATGACCATGCTGTCCGCCGGATGCCCGAAGCGATTGGCCGCAATCTCGGCAAGCGCCTGACGCGCATTATCCACTACAACTGCCGGCACGCCTGCGGGCGCTTTCTCGCATACGACTGCGACCGCGCCCTGCTCGAGTGCTTTGCTGATATATTGATGTCCGTCTGTTGCAAAACCGCGGATGGCGACAAACAGGTCGCCTGCCTGTACGGCACGCGAATCATACCGCACCTCCCGGATTTCCTGAGCATCCGCCGCCGTGCTGCTTTTCACCGCAACCCCGCGAAGCAGTTCCTGTAATTTCATGTTTCTCCTCCTATCGGTCGTTGACGTTCGTGGTATCCGAGAATTCTACCGTTACCACCGCGCCGATATTCACCTTTGCGCCATATGCCGGACTTTGCTTACTTGCTGTCGTATTGCCTGTAACCTGCGAAGAGGCGACACCCTTTTGCTTCATATAAAGCCCATATTCTTCCAATGTGCTGCGACACTGATCCGGTGTCAAGCCGGTCAAATTGGGCACAGTGATTTGCTCTGTCGGTTTGCTCTCACCCATATACAGAATCACTTTGCCGCTGGCCGGGATGCGTACGCCGCCCGACGGTACCTGATCGGTGACCGTATCGCCATCGCCCACCACACGGTATTCAAAGCCAGCCTGCTGCAATGCGGTTGCAGCCGCTTCTTCCGTCGAACCGATTACGCTGGGCACAGTCAGCTCACGGCGGTCGTTTTCTTCATCCGAGTAAACTGACGTTACACCGATATATGGCAGTACATCTTCCATGATGCGGCCGACCACCGGCGCGGCGATTGCGCCGCCACCGTGTGGCACAGACTCGGGCAAGTCATTGATCGCAACCAGCACGGCAATCTGCGGATCTTCCATCGGCGCTACGCCGATAAAGGATGCGGTATAGCGGTTCTCGGTATCAATTTCCTTTCCTTCGCTGTCGCGCAGCTTTTCAATTTCCGAAGTCGCCGTCTTGCCGCCGACGCGGTAACCGGGTACATAAGCGTTTTTACCGGTACCGCCCGATACGACCGCCTCCATCGCCTCGCGCATATAAGCGGAGGTTTCCTCGGAAATAACTTGACGGACCACCGTTGTCTCAGTCGTGGATTTGACTGAGCCATCCGAGCCCAAAATCTCTTTAACCACATACGGCTGCTTGAGCTTGCCGTCATCCACAATCGCGCATACCATGTTGATCATCTGCAGCGGGGTGACGGTAAAGCGCTGGCCGAACGATGCAACCGCAAGCGATACCTCATTCCACTCGCTGCTTACATTGATGTCGTGGAACTGGCCTTTGCTTTCGCTGGGCAGGTCAATGCCGGTCGGTCCGGTTAGGCCGAACGCCTTGTAAAATTCATAAAATCGGTCCTTTCCCGTCTTGGCGACAATTTGCATCATTGCCACGTTGCACGAATTCATCAACGCCTCGGTCAGCGTCTGCGTGCCGTGACCGCTGGTATTGGAGCATTGAATCGGCTTGGACCAGTCGCCAACCATCATCGAGCCGCCGCAATAATAGGTATCCTCTTTATGCGCCAGCCCCAGCTCATAGGCTGTTGCCACATTCATCAATTTAAAGGTGGAACCAGGCTCATAGTTATCTGTTACTACGGGATTATACCACATTTTATAGAGCTGCTGTGAGCGAATACTGGTTAATTTGTCGACCAGCTCATCATTTTCCTGTATGCTTGCCGGCAGGTTTGCCAGTCCGCCCCCCCGATAATATTTATCGCTGATTTCCGCCGTAACGCCGGCTTCCGCCAAAGCAGCCTGCACATTGGTTTTCAGTTCCTCGATATAACGCTCATCCATAATCGTGTAGGAATTGTTAGGGTCATAATCCGGCAGCGACGCCATCGCCAGCACTTCTCCGGTCTTGACATTCATCACAATGCCGGAAACGCCATCGCGGGCCTGCGGGTTATCTGCCAGCGCAGTTTCCAGATGCTTTTCCAGAAAGTTTTGAATGTCACTGTCGATGGTCAGCACAAGCGAATCTCCGTCCTGCGCCGGAATGTATTGCTCGGTATCGGGCGTCATATCTTTATTCTGCGCATTTTGTACGCGCACAATACGCCCAGCCGTACCGGAAAGCACGTCGTTATATTGGGACTCCAAGCCATATGCACCATTGTTATCGCTGCTGACATAACCAAGCACAGCAGACAGGAACGAACCCTGCTGATAATATCGTTTGGTATCCGGCTCGGAATACACACCCGTACAGCCCGCCTTTCTGAGCTTCTCATACAATCCTTTAGAAACGTCTTTATCCACCTTTTGGGCAATAATCTGATACTCTGAATCGGTTTTCTGCACTTTCTCCAGCACCGTATTGTAATCCAGACTCAGTTCATCTGCCAAAATCTGCGCCAGCGTCTGCTGCTGTGCCTGCGCGGAAACGCCATCGTTTACCTTTGTCTCATCCACTGCACCCTTCGGCGAAACGACGATACGCTCTACCTCAGCCGATTCCGCCAAAACCTGCATGTTTGCATCGTAGATTTTGCCGCGGTTCGGTGTGATAAACGTATCGCGCGTCTGCAGGGAAGTTGCCTGCTGCACATAAAAATCATGGTGGAACACCTGCATATACAGCAGGCGGACACCAACCAGCCCAAATCCAAACACCACAAACGCCAAGGTCATAACACCGATTCGTGCGCGCATTTGATTGTTCGGTCCCTTTGCTGCCATGGTATTTCCTTTCCTCCGTAATCTCGTTATAAAAAGCGTAAGGAGTCAGAAGTTTCCACCTCTCACTCCCCTGTACGCATCCTATTCATTTACT
>DXEF01000030.1 GCA_019115085.1 Candidatus Agathobaculum pullicola
TGCTGCCACCAATCAGCTTGGGCGCGATATAGGCCTGCACCTTATGAACCATACCTGCTTTGAGCGCTGCAAACGCCAATTCTGCGCCGCCTTCCAGCAGGATGCTGTCCAGACCGCGCGCGCCAAGCTGATTCATCAGGTCGTTTAAGTCCACCTTGCCGTTTTGAGCCTTGCACAGCAATAGGTGCGCACCTGCTTTTTTGAGCGCGGTGGCGCGCTCGTTCCATTCGGTCACGGCGATAATCGTGTCGATTTCGTGCGCGGTGCGGATAAGCTGAGAGTCCAGCGGTGTGCGCGCATGACTGTCACATACTATGCGGCATGGATTGCGTCCACCCTCGATGCGGCAGGTGAGCAATGGGTCGTCTGCCAGCACCGTGCCGATGCCCACCATGATGCCGGATAGGCGTGCGCGTGTCTCATGTACATGACGGCGTGCGGCTTCGCCTGTTATCCAGCGACTGTCGCCGGTGTATGCGGCGATTTTCCCGTCCAGAGTCATGGCGTATTTCAATACAACATACGGGGTCTTGCTTATGATATAGTGGAAGAATACCTCATTGAGTTGACGGCACTCCTGCTCACAGATGCCGGTTTCGACCGGAATGCCCGAATCCCGCAGAATCTGTGCGCCCTTGCCGGCAACAAGCGGGTTTGCGTCCAGACAGCCGACGAACACACGGCCGATGCGCTTTTCGAGGATGGCCTCCGTACAGGGAGGGGTGCGGCCCCAGTGGCAGCATGGCTCAAGCGTGACGTACAGGTCTGCGCCTGCCGGGTCCTCGGTGCAGTTTTTCAGCACGTTGCGCTCGGCGTGCAGGCCGCCGCAGTATTCATGCCAACCTTCGCCAATGATGCGTCCATCTTTGACGATGACGCAGCCGACCATTGGGTTGGGGCTGACATGTCCTGCGCCGCGTTTGGCCAGCTCGAGTGCGCGGCGCATGTAAGTTTCCGTTTGGTTTTGCAATCGGATCACCTCGCCAAAACAGCCTGTTACGGCTGTAAAATGAAAAATCGCCCCGAAAGCAGATGCTCCGGGGCAAAACGTCATAAAAATAAAAAATCTGAAACACATAACGCGTTTCAGAACAGCAAATAAGCGGCGACGGAACAAATCCGTCTTTCCGCACATTCTTCTTTCATCCAGACTATACTGTCGGCCTCGGAGTTTCACCGAATCATGCTTTCGCTAAAAAAGCGTCCGCTCGCGGGCTGTACCGCCGGTAGGGAATTGCACCCTGCCCTGAAGAATCCTGATATTCGGTTTTAGCACAGCAATCAAATGCTTTGCTGAACACAGTATATACCCATAACAACGAGAATGCAAGCGTTTTATGAAAAAATATGCAGAGGCGGCCATGGCGCCTCTGCAGTGGGAAAAGTATAAAGAAAAGAATGTGGTTGACTACATTGCTATCATAGCGCAGTCGTATTAAATCTAAAGCAAATAAAAATCAAATTTGTGCAAAAAAACAGAACAAGAGACGCAAGGCGGCAAACCGGAAAAGAACGCTTGTGAGACGGGCGGGAACGTGCTATAATATTTCCATATTGCTATTATGGAATAGATAAGGAGCTTTCGGGGTGAAAAATCGCGAGCAAATTCGTAATTTCTCCATTATTGCGCATATTGACCATGGCAAGTCCACGCTTGCCGACCGCCTGCTCGAGCAGTGTAAGGCCGTATCTCAGCGCGAGATGGAAGAGCAGTTACTCGACAACATGGATCTAGAGCGCGAACGTGGCATCACAATTAAAGCGCGCGCCGTGCGCATGGAATATGAGGCGGATGACGGAAAAACCTATGAGATGAATCTCATTGACACACCGGGCCATGTTGACTTCAATTACGAGGTCTCCCGCTCGCTGGCTGCGTGTGAGGGTGCGCTGCTGGTTGTGGATGCGGCGCAGGGCATTGAAGCGCAGACATTGGGCAACACCTATCTTGCAATTGATGCGGGGCTGGAGGTTGTGCCGGTCATCAATAAGATTGACCTGCCGGCCGCGGACGCGCCGCGCGTCAAGCAGGAGATTGAGGATATCATCGGCATTCCGGCGGAGGATAGTCCGGAGATTTCCGCGAAAATGAATATCAACATCCATTCCGTGCTGGAGCGTATCGTATCGGATATACCCGCGCCGACGGGCGACCCGGACGCGCCGCTGCGCGCATTGATCTTTGACAGCCAGTACGACCCCTATAAAGGCGTTATCGTCTATATGCGTCTGATGGAGGGCTGCATCCGCCCGGGTATGAAAGTCAAAATGATGGCGACCGGAGCGACGTTTCAGGTGCTCGAATGTGGCTATATGCTGCCGCTCGGGCTGTCATCGCAGCAGGAACTGCGCGCGGGCGAGGTTGGTTACTTCACTGCGTCCATCAAGACCGTATCCGATACCCGCGTAGGCGATACGGTCACCGAGGCCGACCGCCCGACGGCGGAGGCCCTGCCGGGATATCGTCCCGCGCGGCCGATGGTGTTCTGTGGTATTTACACCGAGGACGGCTCTAAATACCCCGATCTGCGCGATGCACTGGAGAAATTGCAGCTCAACGACGCGGCGCTGTCCTTTGAGCCGGAAAGCTCGGTGGCGCTGGGCTTTGGTTTCCGCTGCGGCTTCCTCGGCATGCTTCACATGGAGGTCATTCAGGAGCGTCTGGAACGTGAGTTTGACCTTGATTTGGTCACGACACTGCCAAGTGTGGTCTATGAAATCGTCAAGACTGACGGCACGGTCGTTCAGTGTGACAACCCGCATGACTACCCCGATCCGGGTCTCATCGAAGAGGCGCGTGAGCCATTTGTCAAGGCGACGATCATGACGCCGCAGGAGTATGTCGGCAACATCATGCCGATGTGTCAGGAGCGGCGCGGCGTATTTAAGGATATGCAGTATCTGGATGCCAATTTGGTTGAGTTACACTATGAAATGCCGATAAACGAAATTATTTACGACTTTTTCGACGCACTCAAGGCGCGTACCCGCGGCTATGCTTCGCTTGATTACGAGTTCCTCGATTATCGGCCGAGCGATTTGGTCAAGGTGGATATGCTGCTCAACGGCGATCAGGTAGACGCGCTCTCGTTCATCGTGCATCGTGAAAAGGCTTACAGCCGTGCGCGCCGTATCTGCGAGAAGCTCAAGGAAAATATCCCGCGCCAGCTGTTCGAGGTACCGATTCAGGCGGCAATCGGCGGCAAGGTCATCGCGCGTGAGACGGTCAAGGCGATGCGCAAGGACGTGCTCGCCAAGTGCTACGGCGGCGATATTACGCGTAAGAAGAAGCTGCTGGAAAAGCAAAAGGAAGGCAAGAAGAAGATGCGTTCGCTCGGTACGGTGCAGATTCCGACCGAAGCGTTCATGGCGGTTTTGAAGCTGGATGAGGAATCATGAGCAAATTCAGTTATAATAATCGGCCTTTGGGGCTGTATCTGCACATTCCGTTCTGTGCAAAAAAGTGTGCTTACTGCGATTTTTATTCCGTGACCGACATGGATTTGATGAAAAACTATGTTTCGGCGCTGTTAATGCACATCCGCGAATACGGAAAAACGTGCAGCGGCTATACGGTAGACACCGTGTATGTCGGCGGCGGCACGCCGACCTGTCTGGGACCGAAGTATCTTGGCCGTATTCTGCAGGAGGTGTGCAATAAATTCCCGCTTGCGGATGACGCGGAGATTACGGTCGAGTGCAATTCGGAGAGCACGGATAAAAAGGTGCTGGACGCGATGAAAAAATATGGCGTCAATCGCCTGTCCTTTGGCGTGCAGTCCGCACAAGAGGATGAACTGGGCCGTATCGGGCGTATTCATACGTTTGAGCAGGCCAAAGCGGCGGTGGATTTGGCGCGGGAGAAGGGCTTTGATAATATCAGCCTCGACCTGATGTACGGCCTTCCAAATCAGACACAGGAAAAATTTCTTAACTCGGTCGAGCAGTGTCTGGCACTCGGGCCGAAGCACCTGTCGTGCTATGGCTTGAAGCTCGAGCCGGCTACCCCGATGGGGCGGGAAAATCCCGTTCTGCCGGACGATGACGCGCAGGCGGATACTTATCTTGCCATGTGTGACCTGCTGCGCAAGAATGGGTTTGAGCATTATGAAATCTCAAACTTTGCCAAGCCCGGCTTTCGCTCGCGGCACAATGCAAAGTACTGGGATTTGTCCGAGTATCTGGGACTGGGGCCGGGGGCACATTCGTTTATGAATGGTCGCAGGTTCGAGTTTGCAAGGGATATCAAAGCATATATAAACGGCGAGGATATCCTGCGTGACGAGGACGAGGTGCCGACCTTCCAACGGCAGGGCGAATACCTGATGGTGCGCCTGCGCACAGCGGAGGGTGTGGATTTCATCGAACTGGAAAAACGGTATAATATCGACTCAACGCCGTATGAGGAAGCGTTTCGCAGTCTGATGGGGCAGGAGCTGGTTGCGCATCAAGGGGCCCGCTGGTATCTGACCGAAAAGGGCTTTTTGGTGTCCAACAGCATCATCAATACCATCGTTGAGGCAGGGCAGGAACAGATGGAATCATCTGCGCCGCCGGTGTTCCGGTAAAAGACCGGCTGAAAGTTTGTTATTCCTAAAAAACATATAAATATTGGAGGAAAAAGTATGCGCGCAGTCATCACGGTGGTCGGTAAGGACCGCACCGGCATCATTGCCAGAATTTCCGAGACGCTGTACAAGCACGAGGTCAACATTGTTGATATTTCGCAGAATGTCATGGAGGATATGTTCGCCATGGTCATGCTGGTCAATATCGACAAGTGCACGGTGGACTTCACCCAACTGGCGGATGTTCTGGACAAGGACGGCGAAGCACTCGGCATGAAGATTCACACCATGCACGAGGATATCTTCGACGCGATGCACAAGATTTGAGGTGCCGTCCATGTCAATGATCAATACCAAGGACATTCTGGAAACCATCAAGATGATCGAGGAGGAGCACCTCGATATCCGTACCATCACGATGGGTATTTCGCTGCGCGATCTGGCCAGCGAAGATATCAATGTGCTGGCGGACAAGGTGTATGAGAAGATCACTCGCCGCGCGGAGAAGCTGGTTTCCACGGGCGAGCAGATTGAGCGGGAACTCGGCATCCCGATCATCAACAAGCGGATTTCGGTCACGCCTATCGCTATGATTGGCGCGGTGACAAATGCAAACAGCTATGTGCCGCTTGCCAAGGCGCTTGACCGCGCGGCGAGTGCGACTGGCGTTAACTTTGTCGGCGGATTTTCCGCACTGGTGCAAAAGGGCTTTGCCAAAGGTGACGAAATTTTGATAAACTCCATCCCAGAGGCGCTGGCAGAGACCAATCTGGTTTGTTCGTCGGTCAATGTTGCGTCCACCAAGGCGGGCGTCAATCTGGACGCCATCGGCCTGATGGGCCGCATCATCAAGCAGACCGCAGAACTGACAAAGGACAACGATTCGATGGGCTGTTCTAAGCTTGTCGTGTTCGCTAACGCGGTGGACGACAATCCGTTTATGGCGGGCGCGTTTCACGGCATCGGTGAGCCGGAGACCGTTATCAATGTCGGCGTTTCCGGCCCGGGTGTGGTGCAGTCGGCTATCCGCCGCGCGGGTGACTGCTCTATCAACGAGGTGGCTGAGGTCATCAAAAAGACCGCGTTCAAGATTACGCGTATGGGTCAGCTCGTCGGTGCAATTGCCAGCGAGCGGCTGGGCGTGCCCTTCGGCATTGTCGACCTGTCTCTCGCGCCGACCCCGGCGATTGGCGACTCGGTTGCGCGTATTCTGGAAGAGGTCGGTCTGGAGGTTT
>DXEF01000031.1 GCA_019115085.1 Candidatus Agathobaculum pullicola
CGCTGCATTTTTAAGCATGATTCTTTTGCTTTCACGCAGGCATGCTTGCAATTACTTTGAAAATATAATAAAATAGAAAGCAGATTTGTACTTACTGAAAGATATGCAAAGCAACAGACAATAGGGGATTCGCCATGAATAATCAATCTTTTTATGACAGGTTTCTCGAATTTGGATCGATTTATTATGAGCCGATCGACTTGGAGAAACACCATCTTGCCTGTATGCAGTTTTCTACGCATACCAAAACAATGGAGCAGCTTTTCTGCTTTCCTTGCGACGTATACATTGAATTGATAAGCGGACTGGCTTCGATCGTAATCGGCTCCCAGCCTGATCCTGTTGGTCTGCAAACCTTTCCCATCCATCACTATTTGAAAATCAAATCCGGTGTTTACTTCAATATTTTTCCGGTTTCCGATGAAGCTACTTATTGTCTCCTATCGTCAGAAAACCGCTATGCCAAACTCACATTACCGCAGCCCTATACCTTCCAGCTTCAGCCGATCCATTTCAATGTTCTGGAAATCCTGGATCACTATTACTCCACCGAAGAGCGTGCATACTGTTTTAATCAAGCGGGCCATACATATTTTGAACTTCTCCACGTCCATAACGGCACATTGACTGTAACCCTTGCCGACACAGTCTGTGCGCTGTCCGCGGGTGACCTCATCTTATGCAAACCGGACAGCGACCACGCCAAGCGGCTGGCCAAAGACAGCGCCTGCAACTACTTATCCATATCCTTTGACATGGACCTTTCCGAGTCACAAATTCTGTTCGGCCATGTATTCCATTGCACCAATGGTTTACGCGACGCGCTCAATAAAATCATCGAAGAGCGCACGATGCACACTCCCTATGCGCAAACGCTGATGCTTTGCCATTTGCAGGAAATCATCACACGTCTGAGCCTGCTCTGCAATGAATTAAGCGAAGAACACAATCTGCTCAGTCTCAACCAGAACTCACAGAGCGATCTGCTTCAGCAGATTTTGGCATACATGGAAGAGAAGGTAACGGAACCTATCACCATTGAACAAATTTGTCACAAGTTTTTTATGTCCCGCACTTCTCTGCAGGCCTTATTCAAAATGTATTTGCATAACTCCCCGAAAAGCTATCTGCTCAACATCAAGCTGCAAAAAAGCAAAGAACTGATTCGGGAAAGCCAGTATACCATCAGCGAAATTGCGGATATGCTTGGTTTTAGCTCCATCCATTATTTCTCACGGCTGTTTAAAAAGTATTTCGAGCTTTCTCCCAGTGAATATGCAAAGGAAATTGCGGCCAGCGAAACCAACTGACCGCCCATCTGCCCTTTACTCCTTATTCCACCGTCTGGATGCTATAGCGGGAAATTTGAATGACAACACCCTTGCTGACCTCCACGTCAATCAGATCATCCTTGATCTTCACAATCTTGCCGTAAATGCCTCCTGCAAACATAATAGATGCACCAACTTTGATATCCGACTGCAGTTGTGCCATCCGCTCACGGCCTTTGCGCATATTGCGCGCCGACATGACGGACACGATCAGCGCCACCACAATCAGCAGCACGGCAATGGTTACACAGGTCCACAGGATAACTTCCCAATTCATATTGTTTTTAAACTCCTTGCATTTGGAATCATTCCCGTATGACACGGCAGGCAAATGCAAACGGGGCGGCTGCGGCCGCCCCATTTTCTTTGCCCTTGCCGCGCGGGTAAACGCATGATATACCACTCCGTGTAAACATGATGCCATCGGATACGGTAGTCATGCTTTTTGTTTTTTAACAGGTGCCTTACGCTCTGGTATAGGGATACAGCGTAACGCCCTTTACTACACGGTTTACTTCACCGGTCGGACACGGATTATCCGGAGTGATGCCCATAGACAACGACTTGAGTACGGCCAGTGTTTGCGCGAACAGGATATCATCCAGACCAAGCAGCGCATTCTCATTCTCATCTGCCAAATCGTAAACCACTGTGTAATCTACAAGTGCTGCAACCGCATCATCCGGCTTACTCATAACGGCCACAATTTTGTTACCCTTGCGCTGGCCGCTCATTTCCTTGACCAAATCTACTTCATATTGACGAGTATATGCGTTATCACTCAGATAAACCACAGTGATCGTGTTGTCATCAATGATAGACTTGGGGCCATGACGGAAGCCAAGCGGTGTGTCATACATCGTGACCACACGGCCCGCCGTCAACTCGAGCATCTTAAGTGCAGATTCCTGCGCAAAACCCTTCAGGCAGTTGCTTCCCAGATATACAATACGGTTAAAGTCGTATTCATCCACAATCTTCTGCGCAACACCGTATTTGCCATCCAAAAAGTCCTGACCTGCTGCCATAATTTTTTCCACCTCAGCGATTGTTGCATCCAAATCATCCAGATGGAAGCACAGCAGCGTTGCCAGATACATGTTTGAAAAACTCGAAGTCATTGCAAAACTCTGGTCGTGGGTCTCTTCGGTCAGGTTGATAGCATAGCAATTATCCGTTGTCGCCGCACGCTTGGACAGCGCGCCATCCTTGTTACAGGTGACGAACAGATGATAAACATTATCACAAACCGCCTCGGCAGCATCAATGGCACCGACAGACTCCGGGGAGTTACCCGAACGGCCAAAGCTGATAAGCAGCGTGGGCTTGGTACGCGACAGATACGCCTCCGGCGTTGCAACGATATCGGTTGTGCCGTAGGACTTAACCTTATAGTTAAGCTTACCAGTCAGCGCCGGAAACAATGCGTTACCAACAAACTCGCTGGTGCCGGCACCGGTCAGAATGACATCGAAATCCTCGCAGGTAATAACCTGATCGATAAACTGCTTCAGCTCATCCTTATGCGCCTTGATCTGCGCGCAGGTCTTTTTCCATGTTGCCGGCTGCTGATAAATTTCATTGAGCGTAAAGGTGGACATAGTCTTCTTCATCTTATCCGCAGTGACATCAAAAATCTTATTCATTTCTAACTTGCTCCTTTCGGGCCCGCCGTGCGAATTTCCAATGCGTACAGCAGGTCATGACCCAAAATGTATTTTATGTGTGAAGTGGGCGGCAATGCCTTGACAAACGGTATCTTAGATACCGTCGTCCGACTCCTGCTGCTCAACCTTCTTAAATTCGTATTTAACAATCTGATCCTTGCCGGTGTCCAGTGCCGCTTGTGTCAACGTCTCTAAATCATCAATGAACTTGCGCGACATAGCAATCTCCACCATCATCGGCAGATTTGTTCCCGCAATCACATTTACATTGCCACGCGGAAAACCAACCTCAACCGCCGTCTTGAACGGAGTACCGCCCGGCAAGTCGGAGAATACTAAAATCCCTTCGCAGTCCTTCAGCTCATCCATCGCCTTGGACAGCTCCCGTGACAAATCCTCAAGACTGTATTCCGGCAGAAAATCCACACATTTATAATTTTCCTGCTCGCCGGCAATCAAATTCAGTGAGCTTGTCAGTCCGGAACCGAAATTCGCGTGTCCCGTTACCAGTAATCCGATCATTGTTCTTCTCCTATCTCCATCGTATTGTTTCAACGGCGGCGTGCCTGCGCACGCATCCCGTCTTGTATGTCCTCCGGCTGTCCCAATCGCTTTAAACCCTCCCTTATCGCAGGGATATAGATGGCCTTTGGCGGAAAACATACCTTTGCACTTCGATAATTAATTCCTGCGTTTTCCTCATCACCCAGACACTCATACTGTCGAGCGATCATATAAAGAATTACGCCCAAACGAAAACCATAATACTGTTTAGCATCAATCTGCGCATCCATTGTTTCAATCAAATCGCTGCGCTTGTTTATTATAACCTCATATGCCTGCTGCGTGTATCGTATGAGTTTCTCGTCCCCGGTCTGCTCAATGGCTTCCAAGAGCCAATCCACATATCTCTTGTTTTCTTTCAAAAGGAAAGTGTGAAAATACTGCTCGAGAAAGCTTTTCTTATCCGCCGGATTTTTATACGTTGCCGCAATCATGTGATGCAGCATCTCCTCAAATCGCCCGCTATCCTGCGACAAATACAGGGCGCGGAGCTTATACAAGTCACATGTATATTCTCCCAGCAGTCTGCGGGACATCGGCATGTCCGCCAGCTTCTCCACTGTTTCATAATCCTTGCATCCAAGGCTGTTGTTCAGCTGCCGAAGCTGAAAATTTTTCACCACCTGAACGCCTATATAGCAAGCAAACAAAAGAAATATGACCGACGCCGTAATTGCACTCACACAAACACCTACCTGATTTTTTGCATCTCAATCAATAGGGGGAAATGATCCTAATCGCCATCTCCCCCTATCATTTTATCTTGCCGAAGCACACACTTCGACAAATTGTTCTATTTTATTCGGGCATGGTAACCGTCACACCGGACTGCTGCAGTTCGGCAACAACCGAGGTCAGAGCATCCCAAGCCTGCTGGCCGGTCTTTTCAGCCGGAGCGGGTTCCGGATAATCATACCATGCAACCAGCGGGTTGTAGCCACCCGGGATGGTATTGCCGTCAGCATCCATTGCCTGCGAGTTACCGGTCCAGATGCCGAACGCACAGCCTACAATACCGCAAACCAGAATGAGCAGGATGCACTTAACCGGCGTCCAGCCCTTCTTGATGAGGGTGTACAGGGCGAGAGTGATCAGCAACGGAATCAGCTTGGGCAGAATGCCATCAAGCAGGGACTGAATGTTGATCTGGGTGTCGCCAACGATCATACGAACGGTGGTGCCGCCGTAGTTTGCAATCAGGCCGCCAACTACGAATACGCCGAGGATGCTCGCCGCACGGGTGAACTCCTTTGCACTCGAGGTCAGCATGGTAACTGCCTTGGTGCCCAGACCATAAGACCAGTACATCAGGCCGAAACGAACGACAAACTGCACTGCGTTAAAGATGATCAAGAACAGGATTGCGCCGAGGATATTGCCCTGCAGGGCGATATTCGCGGTCAGACCTGCGGTAATCGGAACCAGCGTCAGCCAGAACAATGCGTCACCGATGCCGCCGAGCGGGCCAGCAGCAGAAATACGTACAGAGCGGATCGTCTGGGTATCTGCCTTGTTCTGCTCGAGAGAAAGCACGATGCCCATAACGAACGTTACGAGGAACGGGTGGGTATTCAGGAAGTCCAGGTTATGTGCCATGGAAGCCTTGAGGTCTTCCTTGTTGGTGTGGATCTTCTGAAGGCCGGGGAGCATGCCCCACAGCCAGCCACAAGCCTGCATTCTCTCGTAGTTGAAGGATGCCTGCAGGAAGCAGGACAGCCAAACCATCTTATTCAGGGTCTTTTTGTCCACCTGCTGAGCCGGTGTCAGATCCTGATATTTCTCGGGAATATTATATGCCATCCGAGTCACCTCCCATGTTTCCAGCGCCAGCATTCGCCTTGATCTTCGTGTTGATCGAGAAGTCATAGATCGCGATCGCAGCACCTACGAATGCGCACAGAATGAGGGTTGCGCCAGCGGTGGTGGCATTAGCGCTGCACAGCAGTGCCATAGCAAAGCCAGCCAGCAGGAAGCCCCACATTTCGTTTGACATCATAACCTTCATCAGGATTGCGAAGCCGACAAACTTCATTGCGCCACCAGCAGCGTCGAGACCTGCCATGACCCAAGAGAACTGGAACGAGAAGTCCTGCAGCGTCTGGCCGAGAGCGGAGCCGCCGTACAGACCGGCAACAGCCAGCAGGCCAAACAACGTGCCGAGGATAGCCATTTCCATGAAGTTGATGTTGCGAATACCCTTGACATCTGCGTTCTCCGCGCACTTGTCAGCCTTAGCCATCATACCGGACATGATGGTGAAGGTCAGGGTAACAGCGTACTGGCCGAATACCGCAAACGGAATTGCAAGACCCAGCGCAGCGCCAACGCCTTCCGGCGTAGCTTCCATGCCGAGCGAAACCGCAAATACGGTAGCCATAATGCCGCCGAGGATTGCATTGGGGGGCTGAGCGCCACCGATCGGCATAGAACCGATCTGAATGAGCTGATAAGAACCGCCGACAACTACGCCAAGCTCAAAATTGCCAAGGATAGCACCGATGAGCGGGCAGGTTACGATCGGCTGATACAAAGATTCCAGGAAGCTGAACTGGTCGATACCCATGATAAAGGCTACTACAAAGACCAAGATCGCCTGGATGATGGTAATTTCCATTACTTACTCCTTTCCAGGTGCTTTCGGGTAAATATCACTTAAATAATTTTTCGATATTCTCCGCGGGCGTATCCGGAACTCTCTTAATTTCGAGCTCCACACCCAGCGCCTGCAGCTGTTTAAAGCATGCTACATCATCATCGTTTACTGCGACGGAAGTTGCAACCTGGCGTTTCCCATCCGCCATATGCATATTTCCAATGTTCACCTTTTTAATCGGTACACCGCCTTTGACCAATTTCAGGACGTCCTGCGGCGTTTCACAAATGATTGCGATATGCTGATTCGGCGATGCCTTACCGATGATGTTGATGGTCTTCTCGATCGAGAAGAAGCGAGTCTGCGCGTAAGACGGCGCAGCCATGTTCATCAAACCCTGACGGAATTCATCAGTCGATACAGCATCATTTGCAACAAGCAACAGATTGGCCCCGACAACGCCGCACCACTGGGTTGCGACCTGTCCGTGAATTAGACGGTTGTCGATTCTCGTTAATACAATATCTGGCATAAACCTTCCCCTTTCTCCAGTATTTGCATTGGCTGTGTTGACTAATTCCCCTCTCTTTCACAAATCGGAAACATTTCATCTGGGAATGATAAAATGCATCCTTGAAATTACAATTTTATTCTATCAGAAAATGGTTTTAATGAATTTGCACTTTTTATCCGTTTTTTTGCATTTTTGATTTGGTCATTTTGGCCAAAACGCACAGGACACTTGTCCTCACTTTGAGGACACTGTACATTTTCGTCCGCCTATGCAGGATAAATGTACAAAAATAAGTTAAAATGTTAACAATCTTACTCCCGTTTTTGTTTGAACAATTTTCCAATAGAATCTTTTTTGTGTTAAGAAGTGTAAAAGGCCGACGGCATATGCCGTCGGCCTTTTCAGATGGTCGAGGTGACAGGATTTGAACCTGCGGCCTCTTCGTCCCGAACGAAGCGCTCTACCAAGCTGAGCCACACCTCGATTCGCTGTCACTCAACCACTCAATCGTGACAGCTTTTATATTATATCGCGCAGTACTGCTTCTGTCAATATCTTTTTTGCGATTTTTCAGATTTTTTCCACGAGGGCTGTAATCAGACGTCGGAAGTCTGCCCCCCGCCGTGCAGCAATCTCGTTAACCTCTGCGCCGGAGAGCGGCCGCATTAATACCCCTGCCGCCATATTGGTGATCATTGCCACCGCAACCACCGGCAAACCGCAATGCGCAGCTGCAATGACTTCAAACACCGTGGACATGCCGACCACATCCGCACCCAGCGCACGAAATGCACGAATCTCTGCCGGTGTTTCAAACTGCGGCCCGTTAACACCACAGTACACACCGCGGCGCAGAGCCAGTCCGCACGCATCGGCCGCCGCCTGCGCTTTGTCCCGCAGAGCGGGCGCATAGGCAAAAGTCATGTCCGGAAAGCGTGTGCCAAGCTGATCATCATTCGCTCCGGTCAAGGGACTTTTACCAGTCATATTAATATGATCTTCAATCAGCATAAAATCCCCGACCGAAAATCCGGTATTGATACCACCGGACGCATTGGTCAAGATGAGCGCATACACCCCCAGCTCGCGCATCACATATACCGGATAAGCGATTTCATCCGGTGCGTACCCCTCATAGCCATGCAGCCGTCCCTGCATACAGATAACGCGCCTGCCCGCAAGCATACCACAGACCAACCGGCCCGCATGATCGGGCGCGGTCGAAATCCGGAAATGCGGAATTTCCGCATAGGCAATCGTAACGGTATCCTGCAGTTGTTCAGCCAGAGGTCCAAGCCCAGAACCGAGTACCAGCCCAAGCTCCGGCAGAAACGGCAGCCGTGAGCGCAAGTATGCCGCGGATTCCTCCACTTGCTTTTTGGTCATCATGTTGTCTCCCCCTCTTACAGCCGACGGATGATTTCATCCGTGCAGCGCTGTGTTTCCGCCTTTACTCGCTCAATATCAATTGTGGTATAGGCGCCGTCGCGGTACAACACCTCACCGTCCACCATGGTCAGTTTGACATCCGTCCCCTGTGCAGCATAAACCACGTTGCACGCTGCATCCGTCATAGGCGTAAACTGCGGTGTGTCCGTGTTAATTACACACAAGTCAGCCCGACAGCCAACACGCAGCAGCCCGCTGTCCTCTCTGCCCTGCGACAGCGCTCCTGCGCGTGTTGCCGCGTACAGGGCCTGCGCCGGTGTAATGAGCGTAGAGTCGCGGTAATAGCCTTTATAAACCACGCCGTACAAATACAAATCCTGCAAAATATTCAGATTGTTGTTCGATGCCGCGCCATCCGTTCCAAGCGCTACATTGATGCCTCTATCCAGCAGCTGCGGGATATCTGCGTAACCGGATGCCAGCTTAAGGTTACTCGCCGGACAGCAAGCCACCGTCACGCCATGCGCGCGGAGAATCTCAAAGTCCTCCCCCTCCAGCCAGACACAATGCGCTGCTGTTGTCGGCACGTCAAACACCCCACGCGCCTTCATGTATGCCGCCGGTGTCATACCATGACGCTGTTTACATTCCTCATGCTCAGCCTGCGTCTCGGACAAATGAATGTGCATCCGCGCACCGCTGGCTTTTGCATGCACCGCAACCGCCTCGACCACCTTAGGCGTCGAGGTGTACTCTCCGTGAATACACAGGTCACCGACAAGCCGACCGTCCCCTGCCCCATTCCATTCACCCAGCAGGCGCAGATTATCCCGATAGGCGGCTGTCTGCTCATAGGCGCTGTCATCGAACACCGTCAGCCCGCGGCTGAGGTTGCACTTGATTTTGCTCTCCAAGATGGCCTTTATCATGCTGTCCAGAAAGAAGTACATATCGGAAAACGACACCGTGCCGCTTGCCAGCATTTCCGCAATGGCCAGTTGCGTGGCGTAATAGACCGACTCGTCGCTCAACTGGTCCTCAAACGGGAACACGCGCTCGTTCAGCCAGCGTTGCAGCGGCAGGTTTTCCGCATAGCCACGCAGCAGCGTCATCGGTGCGTGACTATGCACATTATAAAAACCGGGCAATAGCAAACGATGACGACCGTCATAGCGCTCACCGTAGTCCTCCTGCGGCTCCGTCTCCCCTATGTACGCAATGCGGCCGTCCTTCACACCAACGTATTGTCCCCGGCAAAGCGCAAAATTCTCATCCAAAAGGTCAATATTGCAGAATAACATTTGTTTCTCCTTTGTCTTTCTCTCAGGGCTTTCACAGTCTCTTCTTTTCTACTTGGAGGGTTTTCCCTAATACACGTTCATCGGCACGGCATAGGTGGAAAAACGCACGCCAAGCTCGGTATTAAAGTGGTCGATAGATTTCATCAGACCGATGCAGCCTACTTGAAACAGGTCATCCGGCGATTCACCACGTCCCTGAAAGCGTTGAATCACCGACAGCACCAGCCGTAGATTGCCGCGAATCAGTTCATCCCGCGCCTGCTTGTCGCCTTTGCCGGCACGCACCAGTAATTCATCTGTCTTTGCCGCCGACAACGTCGGCAGCCCCGATGTATTCACCCCGCAAATCTCTACTTTGGTTTGCATGGAAAATCCCTCCCGTCCTGTGCACCCGATGTGCGTCTATCAGGATTTTCCCCTGCGGGCGGGCTGAATATACCGACGAAATATTTTGCCGAACGTCATACTTCGACACACTTTTTCCCGTTTATATGCTTTATGGCGCTCCTACAGCAAATGATAATGCGGGATGATGTCCTCGAATGTGCCGTCCTTCCTGCGGAAACCACCCGGAATGACACCAAGCTGTTGAAAGCCCAGTTTTTTGTACAGGTGCAGCGCAGGTTCATTGGTTTTCACCACGGCATTGAACTGCAAAATACCAAACCCCAGTTCTTTTGCCTTGCTCATGCAGTGCAGTACAAGTTTTTCTCCGATATGCTGACCGCGCAGGCTGCCCTTGACCGCATAGCTTGCATTGCAGATATGCCCGCACCGACCGACGTTATTCGGGTGCAAAATGTACAGCCCGACAATTTCGCCGTTTTCCGCATCATGCGCAATGCCTGTAAAGGACTGCGCAGAAAAGAATACATGACCGCTTTGCGCATCCAGCAGTTCGGTCTGTGGGAAAGCGACGCCCTCCTCCACAACCTCGTTCCAAACCGCAGCTGACTCCTGCGCATCCTGCTTCCCGTACTGTCTGATTTCCACCTGCATGGCACACACGCTCCCACTTGCTTT
>DXEF01000032.1 GCA_019115085.1 Candidatus Agathobaculum pullicola
AGAAGATGGGGGAACATGAGGCGGAGATTGAGAAAATCAAAAATGTGTTCCTGGCTATCCTGCGGGATATTAAGAAAGATATTGACAACGGGGAACAGCCGGGGGAAGCTGTGACCGCCGCTATGTTCCAAGCCATGCGGGACGCACTGGCGGAGCAGAAACAAAAACCGCTTTCCATTGACGATGTAACGGCGATGGTTGCCGGACAGATCGGACAGCTTGCGCCGATGGACGAGGAAGCCGCCGACCTGTTTCAAAAGCTGGCGAAGAAGATGATGGAGCAGACAAGAAAGTAAGCATAAAAAGTGCAGAAACCGAAAATGAAATTTTCATATTGCCGCCAAAAAGGAAGTGAGATATAATCTAAATTAGCTACAACTAACGCCGAAAGGAGCATTGTGTATGTCTTTTTTTCAAAATACTTGCAAGCCAAAAGGAATTGGCGGGAAAATTATGGTTAATATGATGAATTCAGGACATTCATCTATGGCTGAATGGGGCTTTACACATATAGAAATTGCTGAGAATAATATATGTCTGGATATTGGGTGTGGCGGTGGTGCCAATGTTAAAAAACTGTTAGAAAAAAGTCCTCACGGCAAAGTGACGGGTATTGATTACTCAGAAATCAGTGTGGAAAAATCTCAAAAAATCAACAAAGCAGAAATATCAAATAAGCGTTGCAAAATCTTACAAGGTAATGTAATGGAACTTCCGTTTGAAAATGAAACTTTTGATGTGATTACTGCATTTGAAACAATATATTTTTGGCCTGATATTAGTGGCGCTTTTAAGCAAGTATATAGAGTTTTAAAAAATACTGGAACTTTTATGATTTGCAACGAGTCAAATGGAGAAAATCCCAAAGAAGAAAAGTGGACTAAAATGATACAAGGAATGAAAATATACAATTCTGAACAAGTTAAAAAATCTTTAGAGGACGCTGGTTTTACAGACATAAAAATACACAAAAATAAAAAAGGCTGGCTCTGCGTAGTTTGTAAAAAAATTAAGATGTAATTCTTTTATTATTCGTGAAATAGCAAAGCCAGCCGAGCCAGTCAACGGTCAAGATGAACGGCGCACAAGTGCGCCGCCGTTGACAGTCCCGCCCGTCTTTGCTAAAGGGTAATCAAGGCGGGAAAGCCCTAAAATGGCTTCCCGCCCATTTCAATTTCGAGAAAAGAAGCACTTCAAAATTGGAAAGAGTGCGGCCAAGCACTTTGAGGGATTGGCCGCCTTGTCCATCCATTCAGCGGAACGGCGGGCGGCGGTCAAGGCCGGGTGTAAACCCGTTCATTTCAGTCTTGACGGTTGCCCGCTGTCCTGCTATTTTTCCGAGAGTGTGGCCACAACTTCGGGACACTTTGTCCACAAGTCAGAGCGTAGGACGAAGAACGGGGCGTTCATATACGCCCTGTCTGCTGTCGAAAACAGACCTGCGCTTGCGGCTCCACGCCACGCAAGCACAGCCCTGTTTTCCTGCCGCTTCAAATGCCCTTGCCCTCCCCAGCGGCAACCTCATTTTCACGGCAACGCCGACAGAGCGTATAACACACTACACTTTGCAAGCAAAGTCGTGTGCCAAATAGGGGCTTTGCCCCCTTTGGAAACCCCCACAAGAAAAGGCAGTACGCTACCCCTCTACGGGGCGCATACCGCCTTTTCTTGTTATCCAGCCCTCCGGCTGTATCGGTTGAGCAAAAGTCAGCGTGGGAATGGTGTGGTATCTTTATCTAAGTGATACCCCGTTCTCCCATTTGCTGACCGCCTTATCCGACACCAGCAGTCGTTCGGCCAGCTGCTTTTGCGTCAGTCCCAATGCCTTCCGCCGCGCGGCAATCAGTGCGCCCATAGTCCTTGCATCCATACACTACACCTCCCTTTTCTGCTCCCAGCATAACAGCATATGCCGCGCAGAGCAACCGACAGACGGAAGAAGGGCGCTCTACCAGCGGTAGAATGCCCTTCCAAAATGCGTCAATCGATGCAGATCCGCTTGAACATGCGAAAATGCAGGCCGTTTTCGTCCCGATATTCGCCGCGCTGCTCAAACGCGAATTTGTGATAAAAGCCCTGCGCACGCGCGTTCTCTGACGCGACATGCGCGCATAAGTAATCCTTGCCGAGCGCACGGTATACGCTGATGGCCTGTCCGAGAATCTGCCCGCTCAGGCCATGGCCGCGATATGCTTTATCGATGCAGAAGCCGCCGACCAGCCCCACGTCCGGCTCGTCATCATACCAGGTTTTCAGATAGACCAGTGACACGGGCGTGCCGTCCTCCAGACAGCCGAAGCAGCACGAGCGCGGCGACACCCGCTGCGCGCGTGCGACATCCGCAAGCAGAGCTGCGGGGCTCAGACCTGCGTCCGTGCCGTAGGCGTTTTGATGCAGCTCGCGCATAAACGCGACGATTTTTGCCGCGTCCTCCTCGTCCATCGGGTCGGCACGGCGAAACCAGATTTGCGGCGTGCTCGGCACGCCCTTGTGATCCGTCCAGCCGATGGAGGCGAACGTGGACAGCTCCTGCGGCAGGTGCGAGGCGTCGTTTTCGTACACCACGTCGATTTTGTCCGGACCGTCAAACACAAATTTGGCAACACAGGTGTTATCGCCCCAGCCGATTTCCCCCATCTGCTCGGGCGCAAGTCCATGCGCAATCGTCAGCGCGCCGCGAATGGCCGATCCATGCGTCACAACCGCAAAGGTCTGTCCCGCATGCGCCGCGACCAAACGCCGCACACCATCCAGCATACGCCGCCCCGCCTGCATGACGCTTTCACCGTGCGGCGGCACCGCTTCCCATGGACGCGCGTGCCAAACTGCATATTCCTCCGGCCAGATGCGCGGCAGCTCGGCCCACGGGATATCCTCCCAATCGCCCATGTCGATTTCGCGCAGCACCGGACGGGTTTCCACATTCAGCCCGTGCGGCGCGGCAACGGCTTTCGCTGTCGTGCGCGCACGGAACAAATCGGACGCATAAACCGCATCCAGCGGCACGGCTTCAAACCGCTTTGCCAGATACGGCAGCTGCTGATGCCCGCGGGGTGTAAGCAGGCTGTCGTACTGCCCTTGGCAGCGGCGATAGACATTGCCCTCGGCCTCGGCGTGGCGGATGAGATAAACCGTGGTCATGCTTTAGACCTCCACCGCGCCGGACAGCTCGGAAACCGATTTCACGCCGTGCGCATCCATCCATTCTTCCAGTTCACGCAATGCTTTGACCGGCGCCATCGGGTCGGCAAACATGACCGTACCCATCGCCACCGCGCCCGCGCCCGCAAGCAGCATCTCCACGATATCCTTACCCGTGCGGATGCCGCCCATACCGAGAATCGGCACGGAGACCGACCGCCGCACCTGATAGACCATACGCACCGCGACTGGGAACACCGCCGGGCCGGACAGGCCGCCCATGACGTTGGACAGAATCGGCTTGCGGGTTTCAATATTGATGCGCATACCGAGCAGCGTGTTGATAAGGCTTAAAGCGTCCGCGCCCGCCGCTTCTGCCGCGCGCGCGATCTCGGTAATATCGGTCACATTGGGGCTGAGCTTGACGATCAGCGGCTTTTTCGCTTTCTTTTTTGCCGCCGACACGACTTCTTCAACCATGTCCGGCCGCGTGCCGAACGCCATACCGCCGCATTTGACATTCGGGCAGGAGATGTTCATTTCGATCAGGTCGACATCCGCGTCCGAAATCTTCTCAACCATACCCTCGTATTCCTCGACCGTGTTGCCCGACACGTTCGCGATAATCGCGGTGTCATACTGCCGCAGGAACGGGATTTGCTCGGCAATAAAACGGTCGATACCCGGATTTTGCAAGCCCACGCAATTTAAAATGCCCGCCGGGGTTTCCGCGATGCGGGGCGCGGGGTTACCGAGCCGCTCGGTCGGGGTCAGGCCCTTGACGCCGACGCCGCCAAGCAGAGACAGGTCGAAAAACTCGCCGTACTCGTGGCCGAAGCCGAACGTGCCGGACGCGGTCGTGATGGGGTTTTTCAGCTCCACGCCGCAGAAATTCACTCTCAAATCCGCCATTACCACTCGACCTCCTTTGCGTCAAACACCGGCCCGTCCTTGCAGACATGGCCATATCGGGTTTCGCCGTTTTTGCTCTTGAGCGCGCAGGCGCACACCAGACACGCGCCGATGCCGCAGCCCATCCGCTCCTCCATCGAGACCTGACAGGGCACGCCCGCCTCGTCCGCGATGGCGGCGATGGCTTTGAGCATCGGCTTGGGGCCGCAGGCGGCCACGCCGGTCGCGTCCCCCATCAGTTCCTTCAGCACGTCGGTGACAAAGCCGTGCCGCGCATACGAGCCGTCGTCGGTCGTGATAAACGCTTCGCAGACCGCCTTAAAATCCTCCTCGAGGATGACCGCGTCTTTGTTCCGGAAACCGAGGACTGCGCGCGGCTGCGCGCCCTCGCCCGCCGCTTTTTTGGCACACGCGAGCATGGGCGGCACGCCGATGCCGCCGCCGACAAAGATGGGCTTTGCGCCGAGCACGGCGGTATCAAACCCGTGACCGAGCGGCCCGAGCACATCCAGCTCGTCCCCTGTTTTACGGGCGGCGAGCCACTTTGTGCCCTCGCCTTTGACCTGAAATACAATACGCAAATTGCCGTCCTGCCAGTCACAAATCGAAATCGGGCGGCGCAGCAGATTTCCCTCGCCGCACGCGATATGCACAAACTGGCCGACCTGTGTCTGCCCGCAGATGGCGGGCGCGTGCATGGTAATGGAATATAAACCTTCGCCCAGACGCGTACATTCCGCGACCCGGCAGATTTCCTGAATCGACATACCTCTTCCCCTTTCGGTGGTTACTGTTTCTATTGTACAGGAAGTTTGCGCAAAAGGGAACAAAAAAGGACAGGGAAACCTGTCCTTTTTCAGACCGTTGATCGAAACCATGGTTTCGATCGAATCAGACGCATCAAAAGTCGAGCAAAACTCGACTTTTTGATGCCGCTCAAGGTGAATTGCGGCAAAGCCGCGAGAGAAGGTCCTCTGGAGGACACAGAGCGGCTGAATCATTGCGCTGCGGCGCAGAATTTTTCATATTTACTTTTGCTTTACTGCGCCTTCCTTGATAATATCCCAGTTCTTGCGCAGGTAGTCCCAACCGGAGTAAACCGTCACCAGCGTGACCACCCAGCCGATTACGGCAATCAGGCTAATTGTCTGCATGGGTTCGGGTATCTGCTGTGCATACTGCGGCGGCATGAGCCACATGGGGTCACGAAAACCAATGCTGGGAAATGCGATGTAATACAGATAGATTAGAATAATACCGCCGATCTGGACGCAGGTTTTGACCTTGCCCGTCCACGTTGCGGCAAGCACGCGGCCCTTGTTCGCCGCGACCACGCGCAGCGAGGTGATAATCAGCTCGCGCGCGAGGATGACACACACCATCCAGCCCGCCATCGCGCCTTGCTCGGCAATCAGGATGAGCGCCGAAGATACGAGCAATTTATCCGCCAGTGGATCGACAAACTTACCAAAGTCGGTCACCTGATTGTACTTGCGAGCGACATAGCCGTCGAGAAAATCCGTAAAACTTGCCACACAGAACAGCACCAGTGCCACGACTGTTGCCGTCGGGAATATAAAGGTCGGCACATAGGTCTGCGCAGAGGTTACTTCATCATAAATAACCATCGGCTGTGAGGCAAAATACAGGAAAAACGGGATCATCGCGATGCGCGTGAGCGTAATTTTATTGGCTGTTGTCATATCTCATTCCCCCTTTTGCCGGACGCCGAGCAAGTCCGCCCCAAGGCTTTCGGTGATGCGCACCGGAACAAACATGCCCGCTTCGGGTGCGTCGTCGCTTTCAAAATACACATGCCCATCCACCTCAACCGAGTCGGCATAGGTGCGGCCGTACCAGAGCTGCTGCTCGTCGTCCCAGCCCTCGCACAAAACCTCCATCACTTCGCCGTGGCGCGCGGTGTTGTAGTCATCCAGCACGCCCGACTGCAATTCCTCGACGATCAAGCGGCGGTTTGCCTTGGTCTCCGCGTCAATCTGGTCGGGCAGCTCGGCGGCTTCCGTCCCCTCTTCGGGCGAAAACTCAAACACGCCGACGCGCTCGATTTGCGTCTCTTGCAAAAAGCTGCACAGCTCGGCAAACTCCTCTTCCGTTTCGCCCGGCAGGCCTACGATCAGACTGGTGCGCAGCACCAGACCCGGGATACGCTGCCGCAGCTTTGCGATAAGCGCAGCGAACGTCTCGCCGTCGCCCGGACGGTGCATCGCGCGCAGGATACGCTTTGACACATGCTGCAGCGGGATGTCCAGATACTTGACGATTTTCGGCTCGGACGCAATCACGTCAATCAGCTCGTCTGTAATCTGGTCGGGGTACAGATAGTGCAGGCGCACCCAAGTAAAGTCCAGCTGACACAGCTGCCGCAGCAGTTCAGGCAGCAGGCGCTTGCGCTCGGGCAGGTCCATACCATACTTGGTGATGTCCTGGGCAATAACGATCAGTTCCTTCACCCCGGCATCCGACAACTGACGCGCTTCTTCCAGCAAAGCCTGCATTTCACGCGAACGGTACGGCCCGCGCAGTTTGGGGATAATGCAGTAGCCGCAGCGGTTGGAGCAGCCTTCCGCAATCTTAAAGTAAGCGGTATAGGATGGAGTCAGACGGTTGCGGTCGCCCTCGAGCGCGGCCGACGCCATATCCGCCATATACGCGGCCTTTTCGCCGCCGAGCGCGGCATTTGCCGCGTCCACGATGTTTTCATAGCTGCCCGTGCCGCAGATGGCGTCAATTTCCGGCAGCTCTTTCTGCATTTCCTCCGCGTAACGCTGCACCAGACAGCCGGTCACGACCAAACCTTTCATATTTCCGGTCTGCTTGTACTGCGCGGTCTCGAGAATCGTCTCGATGGCCTCGCTCTTGGCCGCTTCGATGAAGCCGCAGGTGTTGACTACACCTACATCGGCCTCGGTCATATCCTCGGTAATTTCCCAGCCCGCTGCGCGCAGCAGGGCCAGCATATGCTCGCTGTCCACCAGATTTTTGGCGCAGCCGAGCGAGACCAATCCGATTTTCGGCATTGAATTTCTCCTCTCTAATAGTTCAAGGCAGCGCCGCATCATTTATCAAAAGCGATTTGCGTGTAAATTTTACGTTCGGACGCGGCATATTTTTGCAGCAATACTGGATGTATTGCAAGAAAACATAACAAAGTCCGGGCGGAAAATTTCCGCAAAGCGCCGCAGATACAATGGTGCGGTGCTGCCTACATTATACAGGATTTGCGCGTGTTTGTCACGCGAGAAGCATTTCCATTTCACCGATGAGCGTGTCAAACAGTTTGGTCGCGTCCTCAACCGGAACGGGGCTTGCCATATCCACGCCCGCGCCGCGCAGGAGCGTAATCGGGTCGGCCGAGCAGCCGCCCGACAGAAATCCCAGATAGTCGCGCACAGCGCTCTCGCCCTCGCGCAGAATACGGCGCGACAACGCAATCGCCGCGGCATAGCCTGTGGCGTACTGGTAGACATAATAATCATAGTAGAAATGCGGGATACGCGCCCACTCGAGCGCAATCTCATCATCCACCACCATATCCGGTCCGAAATACTGCACGTTCAAATCCTTGTAAAGCGCGCACAGCGCCTCGGCGGTCGTTCCTTCGCCGCGCTGGGTCATTTCGTTGACGCGAAGCTCGAACTCCGCGAACATGGTCTGGCGGTACAGTGTACCCCGGAACTGCTCAAGGAAATGGTTGATGAGATAGGCGCGCTGTTTTTTATCCTCGGTGACCGACAGCAGATATTCCATCAGCAGCGCTTCGTTGCAGGTAGAGGCCACCTCGGCGACAAAAATCACATAATCCTGATAGGCGGTCGGCTGATGCTTGTTGGACAGATAGGAGTGAATGGCGTGGCCCATTTCATGCACCAGCGTGAACACATCATCAAGCGTACCCTTGAAGTTCAAGAGCACAAAGGGGTGTACGCGCGCACCCGCAGAATACGCACCCGAACGCTTGCCCTCATTTTCGTATACGTCGATCCAGCCATTACTGAAACCCTCGCGCAGCAGGTTTAAATAGTCCTCGCCGAGCGGCGCAAGCGCCTTCAGGGCAATCTCCTTGGCTTCATCGAAGGTGAACTTCATCTCCACGCCCTCGACAATCGGCACATACAAATCGTACATGTGCAGCTGGTCAACGCCAAGCGCGCGGCGGCGCAGCGCAACATAGCGGTGCATGGGCGCAAATGAGCGATGCACCGCGTCAATCAAATTGTGATAGATTTGCGGGTCGACCTCGGTGCTATCGAGCGCGGCGGCGAGCGTCGAGGCGTATTTGCGGGCGTTCGAGAAGAACAAAAGCTGCTTCATCTGCGCGGACAGAATGGCGGCCGCCGTGTTGCGGAACTGGCCGTAGACCGAGTAGAGTGAATCAAACGCGGACTTGCGCAGCATGCGGTCATAGGACTGCATGAGCGGGATATAGGTGCCATGGGTGACAGGATGCTTGTTTCCGCCCTGATCCACAGCGTCCGGGAACTTAAGGTCAGCGTCGTTGAGCATGGAGAATACATCGTCGGGCGCGGCGGCCATTTCGCCCGCGGCAGCAAGCAGCGCCTCCTCCTTATCCGACAGCACATGCTCCTTGCGGCGGCGCACACGATCGATATTCCGGCGGTACAGCTCCAGCTCCGGCGCGGTTTGATAGAAGCCCTCCAGCGTATCGTCCGGAATAGCGAGCAGTTCGGGCGTCTGGAACGCCGCCGCCGACTGCAACTCGACCGCAAGCCGCGTTACCTGACTGACCATCTCCTGATAGGCTGCAACGCGGGTATCCTCATCACTTTTGCGTTGCGCATAATGCACCAGCGCATCGAACGCAAGGCTGATTTCATCGTCCAGCCGCAGGTAGTCCAGCAGCGTCGCGGCGCTCTCACCCAATCGGCCGCAGAACGCGCTGACCCGGGGGATAAACTCTTTGGCCGCAGCAAGCGCCGCGCGCCAGTCATCGTCGGTGGCAAACAAATCATGAATCGCCCATTTGTCCTGCGCGGCAACATCCGCTCGGGCGGGAATCTGCATGGTTTCCATGGAAATACTTCCTTTCCGGTGTAAATTTCAATACTCTATTATGATACCCCAACCAGTGAAAACATGCAAGTTTTTCGATGAAAGCGTACAGCTTTCATCAAGAAAACGCACCGCACATAGCGCGGATGCGTCCAAAGCGAGAAAAAGTTCCGCCATGCGAAACTTTCTCTCTTACCTGTATCAAAAGGCAGGCACATGTCCTGCCTTTTGATGAAAAAGCTGTTTCACAGACTTTTTCTATTGTATGTCGCTCTGCTCCCGAAATACAAATAAAAAGAAGCGTGCATAGCACGCTTCTTTTTATTCAAACGTATCCGGGATGCTCTGTCCGTATTCCGCGAGGGCATCGCGGATGTCCTGCCACGAAAAGCCGCGCCGCTGCAAAAAGGCAACCGCTTTATCAATCTCCTTGCGGTCGGACACATTGCCGCGCAGACGCTTATCCAGCAGCGCACACAGCTGCGCACGGTCAGGAGAAAAGCCTGCGAGCGCGGCTTCTGTTGTGTCTCGGTCGACCCCGCGGCGCGTCAACTCCTGCCGGATACGCATTTCGCCGTACCCCTTGCGGGCGCAGCTGCGCACAACGCTCTCCGCGTAAGCTGTGTCGTCCAGCAAGTGCCGCTCGGTCAGCCACGCAAGCGCGTAGTCCGCCGCTTCTTCGTCGTGGCCCTTATCCAGCAGCTTTTCGCGCAATCCCTTGGCGCTCAACGCACGGTAGGACAGCTGCTTGGCAGCGGCATCCAGCGCCGCGTGGTATTTATCCTCACTCATTCTTCATCAAGGTCGTCAAAATCATCCGCGTCAATCGAAACCGCCTTGGACGAGCTGGTCTTGGCTGCTGCGGGCTTGGCCGCCGGTGCGGCGACAGGCGCGGCGACAGGCGTTCCCGGCTTGGCTGCCATCGTCTGATGCGCACTGCGGCGCTCCTCCTCCACCTTTTCCATGATCTGCTTCTGCACATTGTCCGCAATGTCCGGATGATCCTTAAAATACTGCTTAGCAGCATCGCGGCCCTGACCCAGACGGGTTTCACCCATCGAAAACCACGCGCCCGACTTGTTGACGATGCCGTATTTGACGCCCAAATCGACCAGCTCGCTGGTGCGCGAGATGCCTTCGCCGTACATGATGTCAAACTCTGCCTCCTTGAACGGAGGCGCAACCTTGTTCTTGACCACCTTGACCCTCGTGTGGCTGCCGATCATTTCGGTGCCGTTCTTCAGGTGCTCCATACGGCGCACATCCAGACGCACGGATGCGTAGAACTTGAGCGCGCGGCCGCCGGTCGTCACTTCCGGGCTTCCGTAAATCACGCCCACCTTTTCGCGCAGCTGGTTGATGAAAATAGCGACGCAGTTGGATTTGGAAATCGAGCCGGCTAGCTTGCGCATCGCCTGACTCATCATACGCGCGTGCAGGCCGACAAATGAGTCGCCCATTTCACCCTCGATCTCGGCACGCGGAGTGAGCGCGGCAACCGAGTCAATAACCACAATATCAATCGCGCCCGAGCGCACAAGCGCTTCCGCGATATCCAGACCCTGCTCGCCGGTGTCTGGCTGAGAAACCAGCAAGCTGTCGATGTCCACACCCAGCGCCTGCGCGTAGACCGGATCGAGTGCATGCTCCGCGTCGATAAACGCGGCGGTGCCGCCCATCTTCTGTGCCTCGGCCACGCAGTGCAGCGCAACCGTGGTTTTACCCGAGGATTCCGGCCCGTAAATTTCTACAATACGGCCGCGCGGCAGGCCACCGATGCCCAGCGCGAGGTCCAGCCCGATTGAACCGGTCGGGATATGGTCTATACTCATACCGGCGTTTTCGCCCAGACGCATGACCGAGCCTTTGCCGAACTGCTTTTCGATCTGCCCGAGTGCGGCCTCCAGCGCCTTCTTTTTATCGGCCGCAGGCGCGACCGGTTCCAACTGTTTCTTGGTAGCCATGAAAAGCCTCCTGCACGTTTCAAAAAATTCCTGCTCTTATTATAACAGTGCCAAAAAACAAAAGCAAGAAAAATCGAAAATTTGTTCGTTTTATTTTTGCAGCAAAAATGCCCACCGATAGGATGGGCATAACATCCGTTTATTCCAACAGATCATTGATTTCCGTGTTGTAGCCGTAGACAATGCGCGGTACTCCGGCCAAATCCTCGGTGATACCGATGCCGCCGAAACGATTTTCCTCCAGAATAGCGGCTACATCATTTGCCTGATGCCAACCGCACTCAAACAGAATGATGCCACCAGTGACCAGCAGTGAGCCCCATTTCGAGCAGATCGACCGATAAAAATCCAAACCGTCCACACCGCCGTATAGTGCTTCGTGTGGCTCGTAATGGTATACGCTTTTATCCAGCTCGCGCATTTCCGCGCGGGTCACATAGGGCGGATTGGATACGATAATATCGAATTGTCCCATGTTGACCGGCGGGCGGAATCGCACATCCGCATTGATTGCAATAAATCGGATCTGTACCCCCAGCCGCCGCGCGTTTTCCCGTGTAATGCGCAGCGCGCCTTCGGAATTATCTACAGCGGCAACACGCGCGTCCTCTACGGTATGCGCCGCGGCAATGCCAATACATCCCGAACCGCAGCACAGGTCGAGAATCCGAGGCGAGACTTTTTTCTTTGCCTGCGCAATCACCATCTCGCACAGTGGTTCGGTATCCGCGCGCGGAATAAGGACATTTTTGTCCACCAGAAAGGTCAGCCCGTAAAAATCCCATTCCCCGAGAATATATGCCAGCGGTTCTCCATCCAGACACTTATCGCACAATAAATGTGCATAATCCACTGTCGCCTCGTCCAGATAAACATGTCCCCAATCCGCGGTTTTATTTTTGTCCGCCTTACAGGCATAAGCGGTCAGCTCACGCGCAGACAGCGATGGCTGTGGGTCATCCGCCTCTTTAAGACGGTGAAACAGCTCCATATAGACATCATTGATTGTTTTGGTCAATCAGATTCACCTCTTTTTGTGAAATGACGCGCAGGATGAAATCGTACCCCTCCCCTCTGGGGTGGCAACCGTGCAGGTTGTTCTGTTCCCGCGAAATGGGCGGCAGCCGCAAGCAGAAACTCTGCTTTGCGCGCGCAGCGCGCCCTTGCGAAAAAAGGGTGATTCGCAAGAGGGGAGAAACCTTTGGTGTCTCCCCTCTTGTGTGCCTGCGGCGCACAGCCGCATCGTTTCTATCGTTTGAATAAAGCGTTTTCACCAGTTATCCGATCCATCGTCCGGAATAACTGCTTTCATACCGGTGATGGCAACCTCAATCATGGAGTCGTCCGGCTCAAACACGGTCAAATGCTGGATCATCAGGCCGGGCCAGCGCAGTGCGCGCGACACCAGACTCTCCGACCGACCAGCATAGCGATTGAACTCATAACTGATGCCAACCACCAGCGGCAGCAGAATCAGGTGCGCCAGCATGCGCAGAAACGGATTGGTCACCTCAATAATGGAAAACACGATAGATGAAACAATAGTCGCAATGATAATCAGCACAAACATAAAGCTGGTGCCGCAGCGGGGATGATACTTTTGCTGGCGGCGCACGTTTTCCACCGTCAGCTCCTCTCCCGCTTCGTAGCAGAAAATCGTCTTATGCTCCGCGCCGTGGTACTCAAACGTGCGGCGGATGTCCTTCATGTGCGATACCGACCACATAAAAATCAGAAAGATAATGACGCGCACAATGCCTTCCAGCACATTGCGGGCGAGTACGCCCCAGCTTTCCGGCACAAAGCCGCCGAGAAAGCTCGGCAGCAGCAGAAAAAGCGCAACCGGCAGTGCAATGCCGATGATGGTCGAAATGCCGAGAATGAATTTATCCAGCCCTTCCGAGCCGAACTTACTTTCCACCCACAGCTCAAACTTGGAGGGCGGTACATCAGCCTCCTCATCCTCAAAAAAGGACGCGGAGTAGTTGATAGCCTTAATACCGTCCTTCATAGCCATGAACAGACCGTAAGCGCCGCGAAAGACCGGCTTTTTCCACAAGGCGGACGGCTGATGCGCGTCCTCTTCTTTTGTCACCAGTTCACCATTGGCGCGGCGCACAACCGTACAGGTTTTTTTCGGGCCTTTCATCACGATACCCTCAATGATGGCCTGACCGCCGATGGTGGTTTTCTTTTGCGTTGTCATGGGTTCTCTCCTTCGGGGGTATAGGGATTGTCCGGAATTTTCGGGATTGCGCCCGTGATGCCGAGCGCCTCTTCGGCCTCGGCGGCGGGCAACGTGACAGTCACTGTTGTGCCCGCGCCCAGCGTGGACGCGATATCCAGCGTACCGCCGTGCAGCGACACGATTTCATCGGTCACGGCAAGGCCGATGCCGCTGCCGCGCTGCTTGGACGAGCCTTTATAAAATTTCTCTTTGACAAACGGCAGTTCGGCTTCCGGAATGCCCTGACCGTAGTCCCGCACACTTGCCACTACCTTGCCGCCGTCGCGCTGTAGGGTGATGTCAATTTTCTTGCCGTCGCCGCCGTACTTCGCGGCGTTATCCAGAATATTAAGGAACACCTGCTTCATACGGTGACGGTCGCCGTTGATATAATAGTTGGCGTCCACATCCTCGTCATAGCTGAGCTTGATGCCGCTTTTATGCAGCAGATTTTCATACATGTAAACCGCTTCGTACAGCTCAATGGATAAATCAAACAGCTCAACCTCGAGCTTCATACGGCCGGACTCGATGCGCGCAAAGTCCAGCAGCTCCTCGACCATGCGGGTCAGGCGGCTCGCCTCCTTCTGGATGATGGTCAGGCCCTGCATGACCTCCTCCGGATCCTCGCCGCCGCCGGCAAGCAGGGTTTCGCTCCAGCCGCCGATGGCGGTCAGCGGTGTGCGCAGCTCATGCGACACCGAGGAAATAAAATCGTTTTTCATGCGCTCGGCACGGCTGATTTCGTCCGACATATAGTTGATGGTGTCGCACAGCTCACCAATTTCGTCGTCATAGGTTTTTTGCAGGCGCACGCCATAACGGCCCGCTGCAATTTCCTTGGCAATCGTGTTGATTTTGAGCACCGGGTCAACGATTGATTTGACAAAATAGCTGTTGGACGCAACCACCAGCACCAAAAACACAAAGCAGGCCAGCAGCGCAATGCCAATAATTATCCAAATCTGCCGCTCGACAATGCGCAGCGAAGTGATAAAACGCACTCCGCCAATCAGGTCGCCGCGCGCGGACAGCAGCGGCGCGGTCACGCTCATCACCCGTTCACCCGAAAGCGGGTCGCGGCCGGTATATACTGCGGCCTTTTGCGTGGCAAGCGCCTGCGTAGCATCCTCGGTCGAGGCCATGCCTCCGCCCGACAGTCCCGAGGTGGAAAGCAGAATACGGCCGGTTGAATCCAGAAACTGCTGCTCCAGCTTATCCTGCTCCTGAAAGGTGGTCACAGTCGATTCCGCCTGCGTATAAAACTGGTCGTATGTCTCGGTGAAATATTTGCGGAAGGTATCCGCTGCGGTTGTGGCGCGGGACACCAGATTATCCCGCACGGTCGCATAATAATAGCCCGATATGCCCACCGATATCAGGATCATCACGACCGCAAGGATGACAAGCACAAACGACAGCGAATTCATCATCCAGCGTCCTTTGATACCGCCCGGTGAGTGCAGCACCTTGGGCACGGCCGGCTGCGGCGGCACTTCAGGCTTTTTCTTTTGTTTGTGATAATTCATAACAGGGGCCTTTCTGCAAAATGCCGGTTTTCAGGCGGCAAAACGCCGCGGGAAGGCCAAATCAGCCTTCCCACATATAACCGTAGCCGCGCACCGTAACAATATGCGTCGGTTCGGCCGGATCGTCCTCAATTTTAATGCGCAGACGACGGATATTCACATCCACGATTTTCAGCTCGCCCACATAGTGATGGCCCCACACCATCTCGAGCAGCTCGTCACGCGAGAGCGCCTTGCCGATGTTCTCCATAAACGCTTTCAGCAGACCGTATTCAATCTGCGTCAGCTCAATCTTGATGCCATTCTTGAGCACCTCACGCGCGCGCAGGTTGAGCTTGAACGGGCCGGACTTGATGACGTCCTCCTCCGAGAAGGGCGAACCCGACACGCGGCGATACAGCGCGTCCACGCGCGCGGCCAGCTCAATCACCGAGAAGGGCTTGGTGACATAATCGTCCGCGCCGTTCATCAGGCCGGTGACCTTGTCAGCCTCCTGTGTACGGGCGGTCAGCATGATAACACCCGCCGCATAGCCCGCCGCGCGCATCGCGCGGCAGACCTCATAGCCGTCAATACCAGGCAGCATGACGTCCAGCACCGCCACCGCGATATCCTGATTGGCATGGTATTTTTCCAGCGCCTGCTCGCCGGTTTCCGCTTCTATCACTTCGTAACCGCTGCGCTTGAGGTTTATCACCAAAAACGAGCGGATATTCTCCTCATCTTCCAAAACCAGTATCTTACGCTTCATGAATTGTCCTCCTTTTATTACAAACCATCAGTTATTCCAATCCTGTTTGACGAGGGAGAAACGATTTTGTATCTCCTCTGCGTTAATTTCCAGCGAACTTTGTTCAATCTCGTCCGCGATGCGCGCGAAATATACCGCCTGCGTCGTCTGACCAAGCTGCAGCAGATCGGTGCGTCCGGCATAATAATCCCGGTTTGAACCGGTTGCGCAATAGATGGTAAAGAGCGGAATATGTCCGCCTCTGCCGACATATTCTGAAAATGTTACAGCGCTCAAACCGCTGTCAGTTGTTTTGACTGCTGTAATGCGGTCATGCCAGTCAGGGTCTATCACCAGACTCCACGCATCCGAAATATTTTGATAAGTGGTCATCACCAGCACGGGCGGCTCGTTCACGCTATAGGCATACCAATCGAGCATAAACACTGCGTCGGATGCCGCCGCATCCGTATAGCCCGCCATAAGCACCGCGCGCGGCAGCTCGGTTACGCCGTCGCTATTAATGTCGGAAGCATAGACCGACACCGGTCGATAGGTGCTGCGGGTGATGGAATCCTCGCCGTCCAGCGCCAAATTGAGCAGCGTCCGGTCGGCAAACACAAAGATATCGGTTGTCAATCCCACGCCGCTTGCCATCTTCTCCTCGGCAAGCACCGCTGTATAATCGCCCAGCATATGACCGGTCCCCATACGCTCCACCGAAACCGTTTCCGCGCTGGTGGACGCTTCGCCAACCATCAACAGGCTGCCGTCGCTGTACCGATACAGCCGCGCCACGCGTTTGCCCTCGGGCGCGGTAGTCATAAGCAGCAGATCTTTTGCGCCGTCGCCGTCCATATCGGTCAGTTCCATGGCGGAATACTCGGTTTCCAGCAGTACGCCCGGCGCGCAGTCGCTGCCAAAGTCGCACATGGTCAGCGCGCCTGTGCCATCGGCGGAAAGCCGCCATGTGATGACCATACCGCGGCGGCCATCCGGCGTGATGACCGGATAATCCACCGACTGGATTGACGTGCCCGTGCCTTCAACCGAGCCGGTACAGACATAGCGCTCGTCCTGTTTCCGATAAACATATACCTTAAATTCATTGCTGGTTACCGATGAGGAGCCGCGGAAAAAGGAGATGGCCTCCTCGACACCGTCATTATCCAAATCAATCAGCTGAATAGAGGAGCGATTTTCTCCCTCCACCGGCGCGGTGTAAGAGATACCCGAGGCAATCTGTTTCTCCAGCTCAGCCTGCAATGTCTGATAATTTGTAGACGGCTTGGGCGCGGCCAGAAGGTCGTCGCCCGAAGGAAACGTACAGCCGCTGAGCACCAGCAAAGGCAGCAGTACGGATAGCATACGGATCAGTTTCATGGATTTCTCCCATTCATAATACTGCAACAGATATACAAATTCAGTATAGCACAAACCGGCTTGCTTTGGTACTGGAAATTGTATAATTTTTATGCGTATCACGCGGCTTTTCTGCGTCAAAATGCTGTACTGTTTCTTTTATTTCCGCCACGATTTTATTTGACAAAACCGTGTGAAATGGGTATACTGTTGTTACGTCTTTTTGCAAATCTATGCGGGTATGGCGGAATTGGCAGACGTGCAGGATTTAGGTTCCTGTGCCGTAAGGCGTGTGGGTTCGACCCCCACTACCCGTACCAGTGCAACAAATCCGGATATCTCCCATGCGGAGATATCCGGATTTGTTTTTGTTCTGTTTATACCCTGCGATTACCAAGCAACATCAGCTATCCTATTTATCCGCCGCAATTTCCCACAGATACAAGCCCGCTACGGTCGCATAGGGGGAATACCGCGCGCGGTACTCTTCAAATTGCGCACGGGTCAACGTCTCTAATCCATACAGGCGGCACAATCCTTTTCGGATACCGAAATCGTCGAACGCGAGCACATTCGGCCGCTCAAGGGAAAAAATCAGCAGCATTTCTGCTGTCCAGCGGCCTACGCCGGGCAGAGCAGTCAATGTTTTTATCACTTCTTCATCCGATTGATCCACAAGGCTGTGGATAGGCAATGTTCCATCCTGTACAGTGCGCGCCGCTGCGAGCATATACCCCGCTTTGCGGCCGGACATTCCGCACGCGCGCAGACCTTGCTCCCCTGCGGTCAGCACGGTTTCCGGTGTGATTTCTTTCAGACTGTCGCACAGTCTGCCCCACACCGTTGCCAGTGCTTTTCCGGATATCTGTTGTCCGGCGATAGAATTCACCAAAGCAGTAAACAGGTTGGGGATAACTGCGCGCTCGATATGGCCGATACGCGCTATTGCGGCTCCTAAAATCGGGTCGTTCTCCGATAGATATGCGATTTCGGCTTGCCCATATTGGAAGATTTTCTGTTCCATATGTCACTTCCTATCAAAAAAGGACGGGGTTTTCCCCGCCCTTTTTTTCTTATGCGTTTTTCTTGGCCTGCGCCTTTTCCTCAAAGCGCTCCTTTGCAACGATGGCGCGCTGATGCGTACCCTCGCCAATCAGGCCCGCCTCATCGTAAGCCGCTACCTTAAAAGTCAGCATTTTACCGTTGGGCGCGATCTCCACCAGTTCGGTCTCAACGCGCACCTCCATACCCTCAGGGGTAGCGGCGACATGGCTGACGTTCACCAGCGTACCGACCGTCGTCTTTCCCTCTTCCAGATGGGGTGCGACGCTGCCCGCCGCGGTATTCTCAATTGCCGCAATCATCATCGGTGTGGCATATACCGATACCAGACCGCTGCCGACGTTGCATGCGAGCTTATCAGCCGTGACAACCAGCTTCTGCTCCCCTTTGATTCCAATTTCCATATTCTTACTCTCCCTTTTTACGGATCTCGGTCATGCCGCCCATATACGGCTGAAGCGGCTTGGGAATAGCGACCGAGCCGTCCGCACGCAGGTTATTCTCGAGGAAAGCAATCAGCATGCGCGGAGGTGCAACCACGGTATTATTCAGGGTGTGCGCGAAATACAATTCCTTAGCGTCTTTTGCACGAACGCGAATGCCCAGACGACGCGCCTGTGCATCACCCAGATTAGAGCAGGAGCCGACCTCGAAGTACTTCTTCTGGCGAGGCGACCATGCCTCGACGTCACAGGACTTGACCTTCAGGTCAGCCAGGTCACCCGAGCAGCATTCCAGCGTGCGCACCGGAATATCCAGCGTACGGAAGAAGTCGACCGTGTTCTGCCAAAGTTTATCGTACCACATCGGGGATTCCTCCGGCTTGCAGACAACGACCATTTCCTGCTTCTCAAACTGATGGATACGGTATACGCCGCGCTCCTCGATGCCATGCGCGCCGACTTCCTTACGGAAGCAGGGCGAATAGCTGGTCAGCGTCTGCGGCAGGGTGGATTCCTCATTGATGGTATCGATAAACTTACCGATCATCGAGTGCTCGGACGTACCGATAAGATACAGATCCTCGCCCTCAATCTTATACATCATGTTCTCCATTTCCTTAAAGGACATAACGCCTTTTACCACATCACCGTGGATCATGAACGGCGGGATATAGTAGGTAAAGCCGCGGTCGATCATAAAGTCACGCGCATAGGACAGGATAGAGGAGTGCAGACGTGCGATATCGCCCTTGAGATAGTAAAAACCGTTGCCCGAGGTACGGCGGGCTGCATCCAGATCAATGCCGTCGAACGACTCCATGATATCCACATGATAGGGAATCTCGTAATCCGGTACAACCGGATCGCCGAACTTCTCAATTTCAACGTTCTCAGAATCGTCCTTACCAATCGGTACCGAAGGGTCGATGATATTCGGAATAACCATCATGCGGTTTTTAACTTCCTCCGCATAGGTCTTTTCATCCTCTTCGAGCTTTTCCATCTCATCGGCCATTGCCTTAACCTCGGCCTTAACCTTCTCCGCCTCGTCCTTCTGGCCCTTTGCCATCAGGCCGCCGATCTCCTTGGACTTCTTGTTGCGCTGCGCGCGCAGTTCATCACAACGTGTCTTGGCTGCACGGAACTTGGCGTCATACTCGATGACCTCATCCACAAGCGGCAGCTTTTCGTCCTGAAACTTCTTTTTGATGTTTTCCTTGACCGCGTCCGTATTCTGACGGACAAATTTGATATCCAGCATGCTTTTATTCTCCTTTTTTTATCTGATTTTTATTCTTCTCTATTTTGATTGTTGATTTGCTGCTGCACTGCTTGGAACAACTTGTTGATATCCGCATCAAAGCCGTCCTCTGTGTTGCCCAAAAGGCGTTCTTCGCTGTATTTCTGCACCAGCTCATCATATGCCTGCTTGGCATCTGTCAGGTTGTCTGCCAGCAGCTGTGCGTTGATACGAGCCAGCAGTGCATAAACCTCACGCTCAGCCATGCGCTGCTCGGTAGCACCTACCACATCTGTTTTCGCCAGTTCTGTGTCCAGTACCTCACGTACTTTATCCAGTGCTGTTCTTTGTATGTCATATTGCACCTGCAAATCTTCCATTTTTTGGGTTGCGCCTTGTGCAACCGTTTGCTGCTCATTGAGCTGATTGGTCAGTGTATCCAGCTGCCGGTCTGCGCGGGCTTGTGCAACATAACTAATGAGTATCAATGCAATCGCCACAGAGAACAGGCCGACAATATAAAAAGTCAAAGTGGTGCGGCTGAGTTTTTTCTCGGGTTTTACCTGCTCAGGCTTTTTCTTTTCATCCATAGCAGCTCCTCCTTATACGCGCAAACCGCGCAGGGCTTCGATTAGGCGTTCCAGATCGTCTGCGCCGTAATATTCCAGCGACAGAGTGCCGCTGTTTTTGCCCTGTTCAATACGGATCTTACGGCCAAGCACACTTTCCAATTCTTTTTCAACCTCTTCGACATAGTCAACGGAGAATGTCTCATGCTGCGGCTTGGGCGTTGGCTTTTTGTTCATGCGCTTTGCCAGCGCTTCCGCCTGCCGCACGCTCATACCGACCATCTGTTTGGCTGCCTCTACGCGCTTGTCCTCTTCTGCCACGGCCAAAACAGCGCGCGCGTGACCGCCGGATAACTTGCCCTCGGACACCATGGTGCGCACTTCATCCGGCAAAGCAAGTAAACGCAGCGCATTGGCTACCGCCGGACGGGATTTTACCACGCGGTGGGCAACCTCCTCTTGCGTCATACCAAACTGGCGCATGAGCAGGTCATATCCTTCGGCTTCTTCAATCGGATTCAAGTCTTGTCGCTGTAGGTTTTCAATCAGCGCCAGCTCCATAACTTCGCTTTCGTGTGCTTCAAGCACCATCGCGGGAAGCTCTTTCAATCCTGCCAGACGGGCTGCGCGCCATCGGCGCTCGCCGGCGATAATCTGATAATACCCTTCTTTGTCTCCTGGCCGCACGGTAATCGGTGTGATAATGCCATGCAGTCGAATACTCTCGGCCAGCTCTTCCAACGCCTGCTGATCGAATTTTTTACGCGGCTGGTTGGGGTTGGGTTCGATTTTGGAAAGCGCAATCTGAGAAACACTGTCGGTCGCACCGGCAGCGCTCAAATCAGTCGCATCCGCGCCGAACAGGTTGGACAGGCCGCCTCCCAATCCTTTTTTGGTTGACGCCATGTTCAGCCTCTCCCCTTCCTTTCTGTCTTTTTCAGTATTTCATCCGCCAAGGATAAATATGCCTCCGCGCCGCGACACAATCGGTCATAGTCTGTAATCGGTTTGCCGTGGCTGGGCGCTTCACTCAAGCGCACATTGCGCGGAACGACTGACGAAAATACCTGACCCGGGAAGTGCTTTTTGACCTCTTCAACCACTTGAATGGACAAATTGGTACGGCCGTCAAACATCGTCAACAGCACGCCCTCCAGCTCCAATGCCGGATTCATTGATTTTTTTACCATCCGAACGGTCGTCATCAGTTGGCTCAGGCCTTCCAGTGCATAATATTCACACTGAAGCGGCACAAGAAAGCTATCCGATGCACACAAACAATTGAGCGTCAACAGGCCAAGAGACGGCGGACAATCGATAAAAATGTAATCATAGTCGTCACGGACACGGTCAAGCACGCTTTTAAGGCGGTTTTCGCGATTCTCCATTGCGATCAGATCCAACTCTGCGCCTGCCAGATTGACGTTTGCCCCAATCAGATCCACCCATTTTGTGGATACAATTGCGCTTTTGACATCCGGATTATCGGCTACAATCAAATCATAGACCGAGGTTTCGAGTGAACGCGGGTCCACGCCGAAGCCTGAGGTCGCGTTACCCTGCGGATCGAAATCGCACAGCAGCATACGCTTGCCGCGCTCGTAGAGCGCAGCCGCCAGATTGATGGCCGTGGTGGTTTTCCCTACGCCGCCTTTCTGGTTGGCGAACGCGATAATTTTCCCCATATCTGGTTCCCTCTTATCTTTGGTAATTTTCCTACGCGTTTCATTATATCACACCCTTGTTGGATTGCAAAGCAAATCCCTTAAATTTTCTCACTTGTTTCACGTGAAACATAAAATAAAGAGCTGCCATATGGCAGCTCTTTATAAAGGGGAAATGTTTCACGTGAAACACAGGCGCAGCAAATGCTAATTAAGTATAATAGATCTATACACGGGCATGCGGAATATTGATAGTCAAGGTCAAGCTATCATCATCCTCGGATTGATCAACCGTTGCGCCAATACCTGCATCCACCATCACCCCGACCGCACGATTGAGCGTGTTGAGAAAAAACCGGACATCCTTGATCAGACGCACCACCTTACGCTCTCCCGTCGCGGGCGGTTCATCCTTCTCCTTGAGCAATGAATCGATGTATTGCTCTGACCGACTGACATTCAAATCATGCTCGATAATATATTTGGTCGCATTGATACGATCGTTTTCATCATCAAGCCGCAGCAGACAACGCGCATGTCGCTCGGTTAAATTTGCACTGCGAATCAGTTCCATATTTGGCGTGGACAATCGCAGCAGTCGCAGTTTATTTGCTACCGCTGATTGTGTTTTACCTACCTTGCGCGCGGCTTCCTCCTGCGTCAGACCATATTGATCAATCAATCGCTTAAAACCCTCTGCTTCCTCAAAGAAATCCAAATCGCGGCGCTGTAAATTCTCCACCAGCGCAATCGCGGACGAATCTTCATTATCTGCCGCAATTACCAAGCAAGGTACATCATTCAAACCCGCAACACGAGCAGCACGCAGCCGACGCTCCCCTGCCACCAACTCATAACCGCCGCCTGGCGCACGGCGTACCGTCAACGGATTCAGTACACCATACTGTCGAATACTCTCCGCAAGCTGTGCAATTGCCTCCGGGTCAAAATACTTGCGCGGCTGATTGGGATTGCGTACAATATCGCTCACTCGAATCCGCCGCAGTGTCCGGTCCTCTTTTCCCGTCACCAATGTTAAAACCGACATCATGTCATCTCCTCCTTGTGCTGTCGACCGGCCAAAACACCACGCCGGTTTGTCCTTCGGTAATAGATTACCATATTATTACATTTTGGCAAGGAAAATCGACCGCAAAACCTGCCTGTTTCGACATAGATTTGTCATTTCCTTCCAAATATCACACATTTCCATTCATTTTCGGACAAAAAATAACCCTCTGTAATTTCCATACAGAGGGTAAACAAATGGTATTGACTTGATTCAAAGTGGATTGGTCTGAATCTTTTTGAAGCGACGCGGATATTGAACCGACGTTTCTTTGGTCTTTTGCAAGCGCACCAGCACGCGCTCGACTCCGTCATGCGGAACGGTATACCGCAGCAGCTCGGCCGCAGGCGCACCCAAAACAGCAAAAGCCTGTGACGCCGAACCAACCTCATCCTCACAGTCCGCCGCCTTCATTGCATAAAACGCGCCGCCCACCTTGACCATCGGCAGTGCAAGCTCACACAGCACGCGCAGCTCCGCCACCGCGCGCGAAACCGCCAAATCAAAGGACGCGCGATGCTGCAAAGCAAACTCTTCAGCACGCGCATGCACCGGCAGAACATTGGTCAATTCCAGCGCGTCGACAACCTCGCTTAAAAAGTCGATGCGCTTACGCTGCGCATCCAAAAGCGTAAACTGCGCACCCGGACAAAGGATAGCAAGCGGCAATCCCGGAAAACCAGCACCTGTGCCAACATCCAACACTGTCTGCCCCTTCTCTATATAGGGTACAAGCGAAGCACAGTCGAGAAAATGGCGCGTGACAACCTCGCAAGGATCGGACACAGCGGTCAGATTCATCACCTTGTTTTTTTCCAAAAGCAGATCGGAAAATTGCAATAATTTATCCACAGCTTGTGGAGAACTCTCCGGGATAATCTGGTGTAAACCGGAAACCAGAAGCTCATAAGCGGTCACGGCTTGCCCTCCTTCCATCGCGTTTCCATATAAATCATCAATGCAGTGATGTCCGCAGGGGAAACACCGGAAATACGCGCGGCCTGACCGAAATTAAGCGGCCGCACTGCATTGAGCTTTTGCCGCGCCTCTAAACGAAGGGACTCTACTTTCTCATAATCCAAATCCATCGGCAGCGGCCGCGACTGCAGCTTGCGATACTGCGCGACATCCCTCTGCTGACGGTCGATATAACCCGCGTACTTGACACGGATTTCCACTTGTTCACGGATGACTGCGGGCAGCGTGGGACGCTCCGGGTCAAAACGAGCAAGGTCAGCATAGCTCAACTCCGGACGGCGAAGCAAATCAATCAGCTTACAGCCTGCCTTGACCGGCGCGCTGTTTTTCCCCGCAAGAAAGCCGTTGAGCGCATCCGACGGCGCAATGCCAACCGCCGCGATTCGATTGATTTCCTCTTGCACCGCCTGATATTTACGACACACCTTTTCGCCGCGCTCGGGCGGATTCAGTCCAATCCGCACGCCGATTGACACCAAGCGTTCATCCGCGTTATCCTGCCGCAGCAGCAAACGATACTCCGAACGCGAAGTCATCATACGATACGGCTCGTTGGTACCGCGCGTCACCAAATCGTCAATCAAGGTGCCGATATAGCCATCCGCACGATCGAGGATGAGCAGCTCGTCTCCCTTGAGAGCAAGCGCCGCATTCACGCCCGCAATCAAGCCCTGCGCCGCGGCTTCTTCATAACCAGATGAGCCGCAAAACTGCCCTGCCCCGTATAGGCCTTTGACCTTTTTTGTCTCCAGCGTCGGACGCAGCTCCAACGGGTCGATGCAATCATATTCAATCGCGTAGGCCGGACGCATAATCTCCGCATGCTCCAACCCCTTGACCGTGTGCAGCATATCACGCTGTACATCAAACGGCATGGAGGATGAAAACCCCTGCACATAAATTTCTTCTGTGTCCAAACCCATCGGCTCCAAAAAGAGCTGATGGCGCGGCTTATCCGCAAAACGAACCACCTTATCCTCAATAGATGGACAATACCGCGGGCCGACGCCTTCAATCTGACCGCCGTACAGCGGAGAACGATCCAAATTTGCGCGAATAAGTTCGTGTGTGCGGTCGGTTGTATAGGTCAAATAGCAAACCGCGCGGTTTTCCGGTGGTTTATCCGTCTCGAACGAAAACGGGATAATCTCCTTCTCCCCTTCCTGCAATTCCAGACCGGTAAAATCGATAGAACGGCGATGAATACGCGGCGGCGTACCAGTCTTAAAGCGCTGCAACCGTAGGCCGAGTGCGCGCAGCGATTCGGTCAGCGGCTTTGCCGCCGCCATACCGTCCGGCCCGCTTTCCCGCGCATATTCCCCAATGATGATACGGCCTCCAAGAAAGGTACCGGATGCAATAATCACCGCTTTCGCTGGATGACGCGCACCAATCGCCGTTACAACTGCAGACACAGCACCATTTTCCGTCTCAACAGAGACGATTTCATCCTGCATCAGCTGCAAGCCTTCCTGCTGCTCCAGCGCATGCTTCATATACGTTCGGTATTTGACACGGTCAGCCTGCGCGCGCAGCGAGTGCACCGCCGGACCTTTGCCGCGGTTCAGCATACGGTACTGAATACAGGCGATATCCGCCGCACGCGCCATTTCACCGCCCAGTGCATCAATCTCACGCACCAGATGGCCCTTAGCCGTGCCGCCGATGGCCGGATTACACGGCATATTACCGACAGCGTCCAGATTGATGGTAAAACAAGCGGTTTTCATTCCGAGACGCGCGGCAGCAAGCGCCGCTTCAATCCCTGCATGCCCCGCGCCGACAACCACAACATCAAATGCTTCGGCCGGAAAAACCGTCATGAATCCTCCTCCTTCTTATTGCTTCACAGTTACCCGCAGAATACAGCATGATAATCCCGCCCCTGTGCATACCTGTTGATAACTCTGTGTAAACTTTGGATAACTTGCACTTTTGGTAAAAATTTTGATTACATAAACAGATAATTTAACTTTATATTACGAATAGTAATTATTCTTTTCCACAGAAAAGGGCCGCTGCGCGCGGCAGGCGACCCTTCACACTGTGGCATCCATATTATTTACCCACACAGAAATTACTGAAGATGCGGGAAACAACCGCTTCGGTCACGGTCTCTCCGGTGATTTCTCCAAGCGCGGCAATCGCACCTTCCGCGTCCATGACAACCGCGTCCGGGGTCATACCGGACTGTGCGGCATACAGTGCAGCTTCACAGCGCTCGGCCGCACGGGCCAGAGCGGCAGCCTGTCGGGCATTGGTAATCAGCGCGCCGTCAAACGCGCCGTCACCCAAACCAATCGTGCGCGGAATGAGCGAAAGCAGCTTTTCCATGCCGGCGCCTGTCTTGGCAGACAGCGGGACAATATGAAGAAAATGCTTTTTGAGCAATTTTTCGTCCAGCTGCTGCGGCAAATCGACCTTGTTCACCACCGCAATCGCGCGATGTCCCGCCGCGCGGGCAAGCACCAGCATATCTTCGTCTCCAATCGGCTGTGAGCCGTCAAAAACCGCAAGAATCAATGCGGAAGCGGACGCTTCGGCCATTGCACGGTCAATACCCGCCTGTTCAATCGGGTCGGTCGTATCCCGTAGACCTGCCGTATCGGTCACACGGAGCAAAAGTTGGCCCACCTTGACATTTTCCTCAATCAAATCGCGGGTTGTGCCCGGAATATCGGTCACAATAGCGCGCTCACGGCCCAGCAAGGTATTGAGCAGTGTGCTCTTGCCTGCGTTCGGTCGGCCCAAGATCACACATGGCACACCCTCGCGCAGGATACGTCCGCGCTCATAGCTTTCGGCCATCGCATACAAACGGCTGGTAGTGCGGTGAAGCAGCGCGGCGGCGTCATCAAACAAAATCGGGTCGATATCCTCATCCGGAAAATCCACCACCGCATGAAAATGCGCCACCATGCCGATCAGCTCGTCCCGCATCTGCTGCACGGGAGACCCAACCGCGCCCATCATCTGCGCCGCGGCGTTTTGCGCAGCCTCAGCAGTACGGGCGGTAATCAGGTCGTGCACAGCCTCGGCCTCAGACAATCCGAGTTTACCATTTAAAAATGCCCGACGAGTGAATTCGCCCGCCTCGGCCTGACGCACACCCTGCGCAAACAGCGCATCCATCGCCTGCTGCAATACAGCGGTCGAGCCATGACACTGCAATTCTGCCATCGGCTCACCGGTATAGGTATGCGGTGCATGAAAGACCACCGCATAGCAGCAGTCTATCATCTTGCCGTCTTTATTATACAGCATACCGTAAATCAGCTTTTGTCCCGGTGCATCCAGCATACGTTTGCCGTTTTTTGCACGGAAAACGGTATTTACTACCTGTATCGCCTGCTCACCCGACACCCGAATCAGACCGATCGGCCCGCCGGCGGAAGAAATGGCGGCAATCGTATCGTTCATAAGCAGTACCCCGCGTTAAGAACGGGCGTGAAAGTTGTTATCCGGTGCAATAACAACGCGACGGCCGGGTTCAGTGCCGGTCGAATACGTGGTGACGCCGTTGAAATCCTGCAGCGCAGCATGAATGATGCGGCGCTCATAGGGGTTCATAGGCTCCAGCGTCATCGAGCGGTGGGATTTTACCACCTTCATCGCTATCTTGCGAGCCAGTCTCTCCAGACTTTCCGCGCGCTTTTCGCGGTAATTCTCGGTGTTGACTGACAGACGCACATGCTCGTCCAGCGCGTTATTGAGCACCAGCGAGCCAAGATACTGGATTGCATCCAGCGTATCGCCGCGACGACCGATAATCGGACCCATATCCGGACCGGAAATCTCCAGACGCAGCTGGTCGCACTCTACCTGCGGCAATGTGGTGACGGTACCTTCCACGCCCATTTTTTCCAGCAGGCCGGTGACGAAATCGGTCGCCAGCTGCTCAGCCTTCTTCATACATTCCTCGGAAACCGGAATCAACTCGCGCTCCTTGGGAACCGAAGGCGTAATCGGGCGCTCTTCGCGGGGACGGCGCTCACGGCGGCCACCGCGTTCCCGACGCGGACGCTCCCGACGCGGCGGGCGCTCCACATCCAGTTTTTCCGGCACAAAATCCGCGGGCGCAGCCTTGACCAGACGCGGCGTATCATCCGCATCGGTAATGGACAGCTTTTGCGGCTTTTCAGCGGCTTTCTCTTCCTTTACCGGTTTTTCAGCACGATGCGGCTTCGCAGGTTTTTCCACAGGGCTGTGGACAGGCTCCTCCTTCTTCACCGGCTCATCCGGCACTTCATAGGTGACGCGCACACGCGCAGGCGTTGCGCCAATGCCGAGAAAACCCTTCTTACCATTATCCAAAACCTCTACCGATACATCGTCCCGGTCCATACCGAGCTGCTTGAGCGCTGCTTCAATCGCAGCGTCACGGGTATCGCCTGTAGCTTCTATAAATTTTTCCATAGCTTACTTGTCCCCCTTCTTTTTCTTGGCATTTTGGGACTGTTCCTGCTGAGCGGCTCTGCTTGCCGCGCGCTTGGCTTCCTTTTCCGCCTCAACACGCGCAAAGTCCTCCGCATCCTTCTTTTCCTTTTTGCCGCGCAGATAAGTCGTCAGCACAATTTCCTGCACGCAAGCAAAAATGTTGTTGAAAATCCAGTAGATACCGATTGCACCCGGCAGGATAAAACCGAAATACAACGACATGAGCGGCATCATGATATTGAGCATCTTCATCTGACCGGCAGCGGCACTATTCTGTGTGCCCTGCATTTTCTGCATCACAAAGCTGGACAGAAATGCGGTTGCACCCGACAGAATCGGGATGATCCATAAAATACTCGGATTCGGAAAGGTCGGAGTCTGCGCCAGATTCAGACCGAGGAAGTTAAAATCAATGTTGAGCAGTTCGCCCGCGCCGTTGGTGATTTTGGTCACGGCCTCCGGCCACACGCCGCCGTTCTGGGTAAACAGGTCGCCCAGCTTTTCGGCAATCGTTATTTGGCTATAATAGCCTGCTGTCGCGGTATCCACACCTACCAGCACCGCCAGCTGATTGATCACATCCTGATTAAAGCCCATCATAAACTTGAGCGGCTGCTGCACCGCATAGTACAGACCCATCATGATCGGCAGCGGGATAAACTGCGGCAGACAGCCCGACATCGGATTGACGCCATGTTTGTCATACAGCTTCTGAATTTCCTCGTTGAGCTTGACGCGATTATTCGCGTACTTTTTTTGCAGCTGCTGCATTTCCGCATTGAGTGCGTTCATGGCAAGCATACTCTTTTTGCCCTTAATCGCCAGCGGAATACAAATCAGCTTGACCAGCAACGCAAACAGAATAACCGCAAGACCGTAGGATCCTATCGCCTTAAAGATTCCCAGCAGGATAAGACCGAGCGGTCTGACGATGACAAGTCCGAAAATATCTCCCATATAAACCTCCGTAGGGTTGTTTTTCATTCGTGAAACGAAATTTTTCCGATACCATTTCTTTTTCCCCTTTATTACGGCACGGGATCATATGGCTCGCGTTTGGAGAAGGGATGGCATCGGCAGATGCGTTTGAACGCCAGCCATCCGCCCTTGAGCACGCCGTATTTCTCGATTGCCTCGATCGCATACTGCGAACAGGTCGGGATATAACGGCAGCAGGGAGGTTTGGTCGGCGAAATATGCCGGCGGTAAAAACGGATTGCCGCCAGCAAAAAACGCTTCATGACCGAGCTGCCGCGACTTTATTTTCCTGCAAAGCCCGCAGCAGCGATTTTTCAATTTCCAAATAGCTTGCACCCACCGCGCGGCTGCGCGCGACAAGCACCAAATCCACGCCCACCGCAAATTCGTCCTCATGCAGACGATACGCTTCGCGGAACAGGCGTTTGACGCGGTTTCTCTGCACCGCGCCGGCCAGCTTAGCGCTGACCGTCAGCCCCAGCCGGTTATATCCCAATCGGTTTTTCCGACAATACAGAACCAGATGTCTGCCCGCCGAAGAAACGCCCCGGTGATACAGCCGCCGGAACTCATGGTTTTCCTTCAAGGATATCGTGTTTTTCATCTTTTTCTCCTCGTTTTTCCGATGCCCGGGAAAAAACGGAAGGTAATGCCCGATTTGAACATTATCTTAAATATCTTTGCAGCTAAGTATGTTTGCAAAGCTGGTCATATCTCTTTCATTCCGGCGGATACAACCCAAATCCCTCTTGCCGGTTTCTTTCGTCCGAACAAAACCCGCCTTTGAGCCTGTTCTCTTTGTGACAAAAGAAAAAAAGCGAACCGCAGGATAAAGCGGCTCGCTTCGTTTTTCCTCCGCGCCGCCGGCGCGTATTGAAAAATCGGTTTTCGCTTAGTGCGTCAGGCGCGCGCGGCCCTTGGCACGGCGACGGGCCAGTACCTTGCGGCCGTTCGACGTACGCATACGCTTGCGGAAACCATGCTCCTTGGATCGCTGACGCTTCTTGGGCTGATACGTTCTCTTCATTTCTTCGTGCACCTCCCTGTTTTTGAATTTACGGATGGGCACCGGCATAGGTCCGGCGCGAGACGCGGGCATATGCCGCTGCCTGTCCGCAGAATATGAGACAATAATTATTATCCTATAGAAACAACAAAATGTCAAGGTTTTTTTGCATTTTCAACATCTTGTGGAAAAGTTTCAAAATGATACTACAAATTGGGTTATCAAATGGAGAACCACAAAAAATGATACACAAATTTCCGCACAGCTGTGTATAACCCTTGCTGTTGAAACTGCCCGAAACTTATGATATTATATTATTATCTATGTACTTATATCGACAGGAGGCGCCCCATGGCTAATAATATATTGGAAATGGCGCTCGAACGCCTTGAACGCGATTTCCCGCCGTCCAGCCTTTCCGCCTGGTTCGACGATGCAACGGTTGTTTCTTTTACGGACAACCGTTTGATTTTGCATTCTCCGGTCCAGTTCAAAAAAGAGTTTATCGACCAGAAATTCATCGAGCCGCTGCAAAACGCGCTGTATGAGTTGACCGGCGACCCGACAACCGTCGTGGTTGTGACCGGCGAGTACACTGCGTCTACCACCAGCTCTTCCCCCTATGATGATTACACGTTTGAACGGTTCATCGTCGGTTCGAGCAACAAATTTGCACACGCGGCAGCGCTCGCGGTCGCCCAGCGTCCGGCAGCCGAAAATAACCCGCTTTTTATTTACGGAAACTCTGGACTGGGCAAAACCCACCTGATGTACGCGATTGCAAATGTTTTGCGCCGCACACATCCCGAATTTCGCATCATCTATGTCAAGGGCGAGGACTTCACCAACGAGCTGATCACCGCCATTCAGGAAGGCAATGTGCAGACCTTCCGCAACAAATACCGCATGGTTGACCTGCTGCTATTGGACGACGTGCAGTTTATTGCAGGTAAGGAGCGCACACAGGAAGAGTTTTTCCATACCTTCAACGCACTGTACGAAGCAAAAAAGCAGATTGTACTGACCTCGGACCGGCCGCCCAAGGAAATCAACACCCTGGAAGACCGCATGAAAACCCGTTTTGAATGGGGTCTGCTGGCCGATATTCAGCCGCCCGACTTTGAAACCCGTATCGCCATCATCCGTGACAAAGCGGTCAAGATGGGCGTGGATCTGCCCGACGATGTTTCCGTCTACATTGCTGAAAACATTCAGGCCAACATTCGACAGCTGGAAGGCGCAGTCAAAAAAATCAAAGCCATGCACGAGCTGATGGGGGAACGCATTACGGTTACGCTGGCGGAAAACGCAATCGATGCGTTGCGTATCGAAAACCCCGGGCTCAATCCCACACCCGAACGCATCATGGAGGCCGTCGCCAACTATTTCTATATCCCTGTCGAGCAGATGATCTCACAAAACCGCTCTAAGGACGTCGCCTATCCGCGCCAGATGGCCATGTATATGATCCGTCAGGAGTTGGAATACTCCTTCCCCGATATCGCCAAAATCTTCAAGCGCGACCATACGACGGTCATGCACGCCTGCAACAAAATCGAGGAGGAACGAAAAAACTCCAGAGAGACTGAAGAGGTCATCAAAAAGCTGCACAACAACATCCGCGGGGAATAAAAATCTATCCACATATCCCTGTGGATTCCACAAGACTTGTCCTGTGGATAAAAAAGCCGACTGTGGAAGCTGTGGAGCGCGCAGAATTCATCCACATCCTCCTGTGTACGACATTTCCCGCACCACGTCTGGCTTTGCACCGTTTTTCCCCAATTTCCCCAGCCTCTACTACTACGATAAAATCCTATCCTATTTTTTCTTACGATTTCCAAAGAAAGAGGAACGTCCGATGAAATTCTCCTGTGAAAAAGAAACCCTGCTCGATCTGATCGGTACTGCCTCCCGTGCTGTGACAGGCAAAAGCTCCATGCCATTGCTCGAAGGTCTTCTCGTCACCGCAGAAACCGATTCGCTCACTTTGACCGGCTATGACCTTTCCATGGGTATTCGTACCACTGCCGAAGCCGATATTGTAGAGCCCGGCAGCATTGTGCTTAACGCCAAGCTGTTTTATGACATTGTTCGCAAGCTGCCGCAGGATGTCGTCTATCTGGAAACCGATGACAAACTGCTGACCACCATCAAATGCGGCCGCGCCGTATTTAATCTGGTCGCGACCGAAGCCGATGAATACCCGGCTTTAGCCGAGGTTTCCGCCGACACTGGCTTTTCCCTGCCGCAGTCTATGCTCAAAAGCATGATTGCCCAGACGATTTTCTCGGTATCCGACAACGAATCCAAACCTATCCACACGGGCTGTTTATTTGAACTGGAAAGCAACCGTTTGAATGTTGTCGCGGTCGACGGATATCGACTGTCCGTGCGCCGCGAAACGGTAGAAGGCATTTCCGGGGACATGAAATTCGTTGTGCCCGGCCCGTCGCTGCGTGAAATCGAGCGTATTTTAACCGAAGAAGACGGCGACGTGGAGATTTTTCCCGACCGAAAGAACATTTTGTTCCGCATCGGGGGCACCACGCTCATCACCCGTCTGATTGACGGCGAATTTCTCAATTACCGCGCGGCAATCCCGTCAGAATTTGAATATGTCGTTACGGCCGATCGGCATGAGATGATCACCTGTATTGAGCGCGTCTCCCTGATCGTCTCCGAAAAGCTGAAAAACCCGGTCAGATTCCATTTTGACGGCTCCTATGTGCAGATGTCGTGCATCACGGCCGTCGGCAAAAGCTATGACGAATGTGCGTTTGAAGGCACGATTGACGATTTGGAAATCGGCTTTAACAACCGCTACATCTTGGACGCACTGCGCGCGGCCGGCGACGAAACCGTAAAGATTCAGCTCAAAGGCTCGCTCAATCCGATTGTCGTCTCTCCGCTGGAAGGCGATAAATACACCTATCTGGTGCTGCCGGTGAGGTTAAAGGCCAATGACTGAAATCAAAATCCAAACGGAATTCATTAAATTGGATGCACTGTTAAAATTTTCTAATTTAGTCAGCTCGGGCGGAGAAGCGAAAATCCGTATCGCGGAGGGAGAAGTGCTGGTAAACGGCGAAAGCTGCACCATGCGTGGCAAAAAACTGCGTCCGGGCGACTCTGTGACGCTTGACGGGGAAACCGTCAAAATCGTATGAATATCCGTTCGCTGGATCTGGAACAGTTCCGCAATTATGAGCATGCGCGATTTGTATTTGACCCTGCTGTCAACCTGATTTGCGGCGAAAACGGACAGGGAAAAACCAATCTGCTCGAAGCTGCCGCCGCCTGCTCCACCATGCGCTTATTCCGCACCGCGCAGAAAAAAGAAGGATTGCGCTTCGGTGAGGATCACGCGCGGATTATAGCCGATTTTCAGGCGCAAAGACGGGATTTTACGCTTGAGCTGCGTCTTTCACGCATGAAATCCATGGAAATTTATAAGAATGGTGTGCGGCAGAAGCGTCAGTCGGATGCGCAGGGTATTTTGAAAACCGTTCTGTTTTGCCCAGAGGATCTGATGCTGGTGCGGCAGGGCGCGGGCGCGAGACGGCGCTTTCTGGATACCGCGCTGTGCCAGCTGCGTCCATACTATGCGCGCTATCTGGAGGAATATAACCGCTTGCATGAGCACAAAACGCGTATCCTGCGTGACAGCGAGGAAAAACCCTCGCTTTTGCCCATGTGGGAGGATTTTTCGCTGCGCATGGCGCACATTGGCGCGCAGATTATCCGTTACCGCGCGTATTACTGCAAAAAATTGCTTGAAGCAGCGGCGGCTGTTTATGCCGACATCGCGCCGCAGGAAACGCTTTCGGGCGAATATCAAACCGTCTCTTCGGTCACCGACCCCTTTGCGTCCGCAAAGCAAATCGAGCAGGAGCTTATCGACCACGTTTTGCGCCATAAACAGGCTGAAATCGCGGCGCGAAGCTGCCTTTCCGGCCCGCATAAGGATGATTTGGTGCTGCTGCTCGATGGACGCAGCGCGGCGTCCTACGGCTCACAGGGACAGGTGCGCACCTGTACGCTGTCTTTAAAGCTTGCCGAGCGCGAGCTGTTTTTCGGGGAGGACGGCGAGTATCCGGTTTTGCTGCTCGACGATGTGCTTTCCGAACTGGACCGCCGGCGGCAGGACTTTGTTTTAAACCGTATTTCCGCCGGTCAGGTAATGATTACCTGCTGTGAGGACGGCATTTCGGATAAGCTGCGCGCAGGCGCGGTTTTCCAAATACAAAATGGTAAAATCATTTAAGTTTTTCCGTCTATTCGGTACACAAAACCTGAAAAAAGTGGTATAATTAGAATAGAATACAGCCCGAGGGACAGACTGGCGGACGATATTTCGCGCGGTGGCTGCATATTTCAGCGCAAGGTCGTTCCACGGTCTGTTATTATGTCCATTTTGTGGGAAAACAGGAGGATTTTCCATGTATCTGCATTTGGGACAGGACTATATTGTGCCGCTGCAAAGTGTGGTCGCTGTATTCGATATGGACACCGCCACCGCATCCAAACGAACCGTTCGATTGGTGGAGCGATTACAGGATGAGGGGCGCATCATCGAGCTGTATGAAGACCTGCCGCGCGCAGGGGTGCTATGCGAAAATGCGCTGGGTGAAACACTGTATCTAACCAGTCTGTCGCCGCAGGCCTTGCAGCGTCGCGCGGAAAAGGCATACGCAATATAAGCGCATAAAATTATCGTTACCGCAATTTCTGGAAAGGAAATTAAATCATATGAGTGAAGAAATGGAAATCAAGGACGAAGTGCTCGACCTGAAGGTCACCGACACCTATGACGAAAGTCAAATTCAGGTGCTCGAAGGACTGGAAGCGGTGCGCAAACGTCCGGGCATGTATATCGGCTCGACCTCGGCGCGTGGCCTGCACCATCTGGTGTATGAGATTGTCGACAACTCAATCGACGAAGCGCTGGCGGGCTACTGCACCCATATTGAGGTGACGATTGAAAAGGGCGAGGTCATTCGCGTAGCGGATAACGGCCGCGGTATTCCCTGCGGCATCCATCCGCAAATGGGCATCCCGACGCTGGAGGTCGTTTTGACCGTGCTGCACGCGGGCGGTAAGTTCGATGGCTCGGGCTATAAGGTGTCCGGCGGCCTGCACGGCGTTGGCTCGTCGGTCGTAAACGCCTTGTCTGACTGGCTGGAAGCCGAGGTGCGCGATGGCCATACCAAGCATTACATGCGCTTTGAGCGCGGCGTGACGCAGGTAAAAATGCGCGACACGCCTTGCGAAAGCGAAACCGGTACGACCATTCGTTTTCATGCCGACCCGGAAATCTTCGAGACGACGGTTTATGAGTTTGACGTGCTGGAAAAGCGGCTGCGTGAGCAGGCGTTTTTGAACGCGGGTCTTAAAATCACGCTGCGCGACGAGCGTGATGATGAGCCGGTCGAGGAGGTCATGCACTATGAGGGCGGTATCCGTCAGTTTGTGCAGCACCTCAACCGCGCGAAAAATCCGCTGCACGAGCAGGTCATTTACATGGAAGGCAGCCGCGATACCTCGATGGCAGAGGTTGCCATGCAGTATACCGACAGCTACAACGAGCTGCTGCTGTCCTTTGCCAATAACATCAATACGACCGAGGGCGGCACACACGAGACCGGCTTCAAAGCCGCGCTTACCCGCGTGCTGAACGAATACGGCCGCAAATACAAGCTGCTCAAAGATGACGAGTCCTTTAAGGGGGAGGACGCGCGCGAGGGACTGACCGCGATTATCTCGGTCAAATTGCAGGAAGCGCAGTTTGAAGGACAGACCAAGACCAAGCTGGGCAACAGCGATATGCGTACCCTGGTCGACGCGATGGTGTCCGAAAAGCTGATGACCTTCTTTGAGGAAAATCCGCAGGTCGCGCGCACGATTATCGATAAGGCGCAGACCGCCGCCCGCGCCCGCGAAGCCGCCAAAAAGGCGCGCGAGATGACGCGGCGTAAGTCCGCGCTTGACTCGGCCTCCCTGCCCGGCAAGCTGGCTGACTGCATTGAAAAAGACCCGACCTATACCGAAATCTACATCGTCGATGGTGATTCCGCGGGCGGTTCGGCCAAGGAAGGCCGCGACCGGCGGCATCAGGCGATTCTGCCGCTCTGGGGTAAGATGCTCAACGTCGAAAAGGCGCGTCTCGACCGCGTATACGGTAACGATAAGCTCACCCCAATGATTACCGCATTCGGCGCGGGCTTTGGCGATGATTTTGATTTGTCCAAGCTGCGTTACGGCAAGATCATTCTGATGGCCGATGCCGACGTCGACGGCAGCCATATCCGTACCCTGCTGCTGACATTCTTTTTCCGCTTTATGCGGCCGCTTATCGAGCATGGACATGTGTTTATCGCGCAGCCGCCGCTTTTCAAGAATGAAAAGGGCAAGGATGTACGCTATACCTATACCGACGAACAGCAGCGCGCCTGCCTTGATGAAATGGGAGAAGGCGTGCGCGTGCAGCGATACAAAGGTCTGGGCGAGATGGACCCGCAGCAGTTGTGGGAAACCACCATGGACCCGGCAAACCGCACGCTGCTGCAGGTAACGATGGAGGATGCGGCGGCAGCCGACGAAACCTTTGCGCTGCTGATGGGTGAAAAGGTCGAGCCGCGGCGCGAATTTATTGAGAAAAACGCCAAGTATGTTATGAATCTGGACGTCTGATGCGCGGACGGCATGTATAATAACGCCAACAATTCCGGAGGCAAAGAATGAGTCAAGAATACGAACAGCAAAAAATATTGCAGGTCGATCTCGAAAAAGAGATGAAAAAGAGCTACATCGACTATGCGATGAGCGTCATTGTCGGCCGCGCGCTGCCCGATGTGCGCGACGGCTTAAAGCCTGTACACCGCCGTATCCTGTACGCGATGTACGAGGACGGCCTGACCTCGGATAAGCCCTACCGCAAGTCCGCTACGACCGTCGGTAATGTGCTCGGCCGCTATCATCCGCACGGCGACGCATCGGTATACGACGCTTTGGTGCGTATGGCGCAGCCGTTTTCGCTCCACTATCCGCTGATTGACGGTCACGGCAACTTCGGTTCGGTCGACGGCGACCCCCCGGCAGCCTACCGTTATACCGAGGCCCGCATGGCCAAGATTTCCAACTACATGCTGGCCGATATCAAGAAAAATACGGTCGACTTCGGTCCGAACTTTGACGAAGAACTCAAAGAACCGCTTGTATTGCCCTCACGCTTTCCTAATCTGCTGGTAAACGGCTCGTCGGGTATCGCGGTCGGCATGGCCACCAATATCCCGCCGCACAACCTTACCGAGGTGATCGATGGCATCTGCCATGTCATCGACCATCCGGAAGCCGAAATGGACGAGATATGCCAGTTTATCAAAGGACCGGACTTCCCGACCGGCGGCGTCATCATGGGCCGCAGCGGTATCCGTGCGGCGTATGCGACCGGCCGCGGCAAAATCAAGGTACGTGCCAAAACCGAGATTGTCGATCTGCCGAACGGCAAAAGTCAGATCCTGATTACCGAGATCCCCTACATGGTCAACAAGGCGCGTCTGGTCGAGTCCATGGCGAACCTCGTCAAGGACAAGCGCGTCGACGGTATCACCAACATTCAGGACCATTCCTCGCGCGAGGGCATGCAGATTGTGGTCGACATTCGACGCGACGCGAACGCGCAGGTGATTCTCAACCAGCTGTTTACCTATACCCAGCTTGAGGATACCATCTCGATGATTCACATTGCGCTCGTGCCGTCGGGCGCAGCGGGTAAGCTGCAGCCGCGTGTACTCACGCTGCGGCAGATCATCGACCAGTATGTCGTCTTCCAGAAAGACGTTGTCGAGCGCCGCACGCGTTTTGATTTGAAAAAAGCGCAGGACCGCGCGCATATTCTGGAAGGTCTCAAGGTGGCGACCGATAACATCGACCGCATTATCGCCATCATCCGTGCATCTAAAAACGAAGCGGAAGCCAAGGTAAACCTGATGGCTGAGCCGTTCTGGATTGACCAGATTGCGCTGCTCGGCATCGTGGACGGCTCGGAACACTTCGAGTTCCATCTCGATGAGCCGCAGGCGCAGGCGATTGTCGATATGCGTCTGGGCCGTCTGTCCGGTCTGGAGCAGGAGAAAATCAACGACGAATATAACGAACTCGAGGGAAAAATCGCTTCGTTTGAGGAAATTTTGTCGTGCGACGCGAATATTCTCGCGGTCGTTAAAGCAGAATTGCAGGAGATCAAGCAGAAATACGGCGATGAACGTCACACCGAGATTGCCAATGTCGCGGATGAAATTGATATTGAAGATTTGATTGAGGAACAGCAATGTGCGTACACGCTGACCCATTTCGGCTATATCAAGCGTCAGCCGACCTCGGTTTATCGTGCGCAGCGGCGTGGCGGTCGCGGCATTTCCGCGATGAGCACGCGCGAAGAGGACTTCGCCAAGGATATTTTCACCGCGTCGACGCATGATACCATTTTGTTCTTCTCCAACCGCGGTAAGGTATACAAGCTCAAGGGTTATCAGATTCCCGAAACCGGCCGCTCGGCAAAGGGAATGAACATTGTAAACCTTCTGGAGCTGGAAAGCGATGAGAAAATCACCGCGATGTTCGCTATCAAGGAATTTGCCGACGATAAATTCCTGTTCTTTGTCACCCGTCAGGGCGTTGCCAAGCGCGTGGTGCTGTCCGATTTGCAGAACATCCGCCGCGCGGGTCTGCGCGCGCTCAATCTCAATGAGGATGACGCGCTGGTTGACGTGCGTCTGACCGACGGTGAGCAGAATATCCTGATTGCAACGCATGAAGGTCGCGCGATTTGCTTTGACGAGAACGAAGTACGCGCAATGGGCCGCACGGCGACCGGTGTACGCGGCATCCGCCTGAGCGAAGGCGACTATGTTGTCGGCGCGGCGCGGGCGCGTAAGGGCGCGTATGTGCTGTCGATTACCGAGAACGGCTACGGCAAGCGCACGCCTGTTGAGGAGTTTACCATTCATCACCGTGGCGGCAGCGGTATGACACTGCATAATCTGACCGCAAAGACCGGTTTGGTGGCTGGTATAGCGGTCGTAGACAGCGATAATGATGTAATGATTATTACGGATGATGGTGTTATCATTCGTACAGGCTGTGAGGAAATCCGCGAATGTGGCAGAGGCAGCCAGGGTGTTATCGTGATGCGCACAAGCGAAGATGTGAAGGTTATCTCGATTGCCCGCACCGACAAGCAGGAAGAGGACGAGGCTACCGAGGACGGCGAATCGGCTGAATCCTCCGAGGCTACCGAAGAATAAGTCAAAAGGACGCACAAAAGTGCGTCCTTTTTTTGTCTCCCTTACCCGATGCAAAGAATTATCCACAATACTGTGGAAAAAGAAATGGATGTTGACAATGTATGTACTGTGTGATATATTTATCACACAAAGATATAAATATATCACATATGGGAGGGATATATGATGACGTTAACTCGTGCAAAGCTGCTCCATGCCGGCGTATGGGGCGTGCTTGTTGTCCTGTGGGTGTTTGCCAAAAACTACGGCCCGATCAAAGCACAGCCGTGGCAGGGAATCTTGATTGCACTGTGCATGGTACTGCTGATCAGTCTGGTGCTGCTGGAAATCGGTGTAGGTGTAGAAAAGCCGGACGAGCGCGCACACACCAACGGCTATAAAGCCAATTCCCTGCTGTTTAATATCATCAACGGTGCACTGCTGTTGTATATCATTTTCGGTGAGGAAATGCCGCTTACCATTCCCTATGAATACGCATTGCTGCTGATGGGGCTATTCAACGTTTTTCAGGATGTGGCGTTTTTGTATTATGAACGCCGCTCGGCATGACCGCCATGCTGAAAACACGAATCAAAGAGCTGCGCGCCGCGCGCGGCATGGATCAGGTACAGCTGGCGGAATTGGTCGGCGTGCGTCGTGAGACCATCGGACGGCTGGAAAATGGACAGTATAATCCGTCGCTCAAGCTCGCAATGGACATAGCAAAGGTATTCGGCCTGACGGTCGAGGAGGTTTTTATCTTTACCGACGAATGAGCAAAAAAATACCGCTTTTCATTAGAAAAGCGGTATTTGTGTATTCTTTTATGATGAAAACAATGATTACTCCGCAGTATAGGGCAGCAGAGCAATGTGACGGGCGCGCTTGATCGCCTCGGTCAGCTGGCGCTGATGATGCGCGCAGGTACCGGTCATACGGCGGGGCAGGATCTTGCCGCGCTCGGACATATACTTGCGCAGCTTGCCGGCATCCTTATAATCAACGTGCTCGACTTTATCAACACAGAAAGCGCAAACCTTACGGCGGCGACGGCCGCGCTGCGGGCGCTCTGCACGCTCCGGACGGGGCGTGAATTCCTTCTTGGTTTCTTCCATTGTCGCGTAACCTCCTTCAGTTTAGAATGGGACATCGCCGTCGTCATCGGCCAGCTCCTGAAAATCCGAATCGCCCGCGGGCAAATCGAATGCCGGAGTCACCTGAGACGCGGCAGGCTCGGGCCGCATCTGCGATCCGTTATCATAGCCGCCATAACCGCCGCCGGCATAGCCGACGTTTGCTTCGCGGGACTTTTTAGTCTCGCCGAAGGAAACTTCATCGCAGTTCACTTCGATTGCAGTACGGTTGTTGCCGTTCTGGTCCGTCCAACGACGGGACTGAATACGGCCGACTACGATTGCCATTGCACCTTTGGTAAACCACTGTGATACGAACTCTGCCTGACGACCCCATGCGACACAGTCGATGAAGTCGGTCTGGCGTTCGCCGTTCTGATCTTTGCGGCCACGATCGATCGCAAGAGAGAACGAACACACAGCCATATTGGATTGCGTATGGCGCAACTCGGGATCGCGGGTCAAACGACCCATCAGAATAGCCTTGTTGAGCATTGGTCGTTCACCGCCTTAGTCGTCCAGGCAGACGATCAGGGAACGCATGATACCGTCCGTAATCTTGTAGATACGGTCCAGCTCAGCCGGGAACTCCGGCTTGGACTCAAAACGAATCAGGGTGTAGATACCCTCGTTCTGGTCCTCGATCGGGTACGCCAGACGACGCTTGCCCCAATCTTCCACTTCCACGTTCGTGCCGTTCGCCTCGACGAGAGACTTGAACTTGTCCACAACAGCGGTAGCCGCTGCCTCTTCCAGCGTGGGGTTGACAATGAAGATTGTCTCGTACTTGCCAGAAATCTTTGCCATTTTCTTAGCACCTCCTTTTGGACTTTTGGCCCATATCTTTTGATATGAGCAAGGATACTTTACTATTATAGCGGATAGCCAGAAAAAGTCAAGGAAAATATCAAAAAAAGATTGACGAAAGCAAAAAAACATGATATACTATCAAGGCTGACATACAGAAGAACAGTCAGTCAATTAAGATTGCTTGCGTGGCTCAGTTGGTAGAGCAGCGCATTCGTAATGCGCAGGTCGCCGGTTCGAGTCCGGCCGCAAGCTCCACAAAAACCCGTTATTTCTTTCGAAATAACGGGTTTTTTGTACTTTTTAAGGCATTACAATTTTTCCAACCGGCGAGTTGGTGTTTATTTGGTGTTTACGTTGGTGTTTATAACTGCTGATAATAGTGCATAACTTGCACTATAATGCCGATATTTGTTGCGGCGTTTACAATAGATAAACTATTTTACAGCTAACTGATGATCTCATTGAAAGCATATCGCTCATTTATGACATATTCTTTTTCCCATGCGTAGCTGTTTTCGGACGAAGAATGTTATCCAGATATTGAGAAGCTGCCTCTTCAGATGATTGGATTGCATGGGCATAGATTTTACTGGTTGTGCTGGAATTTGCATGTCCAGCGCGGGCGGCTACTGTTGTAAGTGGAATGCCCGCCGGCAATTTGCAGCGTGATATTGGTGTGACGGATACTATGCAAGTGAATGTCCGGTAAGTCGGAATTTAAGATGAACGTATGAAACCAATTCGTTACCGTACTGGGATGGATTGGCGCACCATTCCATTGCACAAGAATATGTCCTGAATTCTGCCACCGATCTCCCAGTTTCAAACGTTGCTCTTTCTGTTGCAGTCTGTATTTTTTAAGCAGTTGGATAACATGATCCGGTACTTTAATTGGTCGTATTGAAGAAGTGTTTTTTGTTTCATCTGTAAATATCCCCTTTCCCGGAAGGTATAAAGAGGAACGGCTGACGTTGATAATCGCATGTTTGAAGTTGATATCTTTCCACTCCAAGCCACAAATTTCACCGCGTCTCATGCCTGTATATAAGGCCAGAATAACAATGACCTGGTGCTGCAATGTATCAGACTGTACAAGATCCAACAAATGACTGGCCTGTTTTTCATCCAGATAGAGTACATCTTTATGACTTAGTTTTGGCGGTTGAACACGTTCACACGGATTGTACGGAATCAGTTGCCATTTAACAGCAGTGGATAAAATAGAAGAAAGCACAGCATGATGCTTACGGATCGTGGAAGAATCCAACTTTTGTTTCACATCTGGGACAATAAATATCTCTGTGAGCGTTTTATCTAATGCATGACAGATTTTTTCTGCAGATTGTATGGAAACAGGTCGATTATTACAGGCTTCACAAAGAGTTCGGATCGATATATTTGAAGATTTTGCAAAGGATTCCATTGTAAAACCATTGGATCGAAGCATCTGCTTCAAGTCAATGTGTTTATTTTTTGTAAGAGATATTGCACGCTGTGCCACGCCCTCTTCCGAGAGACTTTGATATAAGGAAATAATATGCTTTGGACGGAGCTTATCTAAACGAATATGGCCGATTGACTGATTTAATCGATCAATAATTTGGCGATAACTTCGAATGGTAGTTGGGCGAAGTTGTACCTCGGCATAATCACGAAGCCACTGTTCACAAAAGTCACAAAAACGGATATTTCCGTCTAATATTTGTCCTAATTCAACCTGCTCTTCAAATAGTACGGCCTGCCGATTAACTTCTTTCTCAATCTGTTTTGCAGTCATACCGATGGGCGGTGTCCATGTCATGGTATGGCGGATTTGATGGCCGTTCATATCATAGCCGTCAGAAACACTGATGCGATAGCTTTGTCCCCGTTTCTCGATTGTTGCCATTCGGATGATCATCTCGCTTTCCAAATATCCAACGCAGACATCATCTCAGATTCGGATAATTCTCCAGCCCGGTAAGAATGTTCAAGCTGTTTGGACTTTTGTTTGAATTCTTCAAACTGTCTTGCATATTCTGGTTGTTCCGGATGACGCTCTTTTTGATTTCTCAATCTGTTATATATTCTCTTCAGTTCGTTTTTCACCTTATCATTTTTTATTTTATTTTGCGAATATTGTTTGGGGCCAATATCTCGGCAAGTTTGTTTTGCTCCGCGTTTACGCGAACAATATTCAATATTATTGTTTCCGATTGGTACAAAATACCGGCCGCAAAGCTTACACTTTTTGATCGTTAAACAACTGTCAATAATCATTTCAAGCATATCTGCTAAAAAAACGCTAAAGTGAGATCTCACAATTGTTTTTTTCTTTTTTGAAGGGATATTTTTTACGAACTCATGAAAGGTAATCTTAAATTTCTCATCATCCCTATTCTGAAATGATTGAAGCAAGAGATTTTTTTCCGTAATAGCGTCATTAGTTATTTTTGGAATATAAGGTTTCTCTTCAAAAAGTTGATACCGCTGACGGAATGCAGCGAAATGACCAGGCGCACCATATACTGCTGGACTTTTTACATAAGCTGCGCAGTATTCCTGAAGCAAAATGTAATCAAACCAATCACGCTCATAAATCTGAATAATGCGGGACCGAGCTTCCTCATATGAAAGGTTTTTATAATTTGCCTTATTTTTTTCCAGAAAGAAATCGGCTTCATCATCCAATATAAACAGTTTACTAAAAGTCGAATATTTTTTTAATAGGAGATTTATATCAGGTGAATGAACTTCTTTGTATAGTCCGGATTTATTGAGAAGATACTCAACGTAATCTGAGATAAATTTTCTCATGTTGACTGCCAGAAAATCACAAAACAGGAGAAAAGGTGCTTGAAGGATGATAGGAAATTTGTGGTGTAAACCAAGATCAATATAATCAGAAGAAAGTATTGTATCGTGTGGCGGTTCATCTGGTAGTAAAGCATTGACACCATGCAAATCCAAAGAATAATCGTCCATCAAAGCGTGAAATAGCGCTGCATCAGGAAACTCCTCCGGTGGCAACATATCGAGAACCCAAATGTCTTGAAGATACTTACTGGTCACATATTCATTAGTTAGCAAAACAATACATTCGCTTTGTGTTTGAGACATTTTTCCTATATCAATAAATGATACATAAAAAAAATTAGGGCAAATAGTAGACTTACTGTTCGGTTCCATATCATCATCTCCTATGACATATAATATTCCTTAAAAGTGTTGTTGTCAAGTTCTTATACTTAAACAAAAAAGATACAAATAATTAAAGCTAAAATATACAAATAAAAAATGAAAATAGGTGAATTTTGCGAATATTAAATATGACTTTTGTGTAGTACAATGAATTTTCAAAATAAAAAAACAGAAAGGAGTGAACAGCATGAAATTGCGATATGCAGATGAAGCTGTAAAGGAAATAAAACAGATTGATCCATCAAGTGCTGTAACAGCCAGAATGATACGCAGCTTAATAAAAAAACAAGTCATTCCATCAATTCCTGTCGGTAATGGTTGTCGCAAATTAATTGATTTAGACGTATTGATGGATTATCTGTCCGACCTAACGAAATATGTGATAAATATGCCACGTAGTCCATATAGAAGAAATAAGGTTCCGTTTCCGCCTTGGTTTACAAAGATAGAAACTGGTATGGAACGAAAGTACATACGAATTGGTGAAACAATGATCAAATCGGAAGCATGGAACACATTGCCGTCATCTACAACAAAATTACTACTTTGCATGATGTATGTGGCGAACGGAAAACAACACTTTCAATTTCCTTGTCATCTTGCAGTTCAGTGCGGTTTTTCGCGCAGCAGTTTCTGGCGCTACCGTGACGAACTGATTGCTTATGGTTTTATCGAAGTCGTTGCAAATAATAAGCTGCAGCGCCGCAATAATGTGTATGGCTTTTGTTCAAAGTGGAAGGAATTTTCCGATAAAAATTAACAAAAAAGAGTGGATACCCCGCGGCACGTCTGCCACGGGGTATTTTTGCGAGCAGAAAACAATCTTCGTGACGCCATTCACGAGGCTCGCGCGCGTGCGTATCACACCCAGACGTCCGAGGGCGGTCAACACGATCTTACTCCAGATGACGGAAGCCTTCATCACGGATGTTGCGGGCTGCATTGTGGTCACGGCGGATGATCACACCACAGTGCGGACAGGTGATGTATTCCCTCCCGAGTGGTTGTTTACCAAGATAAGCACCACAGCAGGAACAAATCTGAGAGGACGGAAACTGCGCATCGACACGGATCAGCTTTTTGCCGTTCCGATGCAAGATCTGCTCCAGTTTGCGGAAAAAGGCTGCACAGGCATTGTCGTTAAGTTTAGGCGACAGCGAAGGATTCATCTGTTTCATACCAGCGAAATCCAGCGTTTCGACACAGATTGCATCATGTTCTTTGCAGAGTTTGTGTGCCTGCTGATACTGCCAGTTGCGGCGCTGATGCACGATATGCCGTTCTAGTTTTGCGGCACGCTGCTTGTGTTTATGCCAACGATGGCTTCCGGTGTGAAACCGTTCTGCTGCACGATGGTGACGGCGAAGCTGTTCCTGGACTATCCTGCGATAACCTGGATAACCAGCGTTTTCACCGGTATTGGTGACATACAGGCCATTTTGTGTATAATCCAAACCGACTACCTTTTCATAACGCACCGGCTGCTCTTCTGCAATTGGGAGAGAGACCGCCAGCACCAGATCAACACGGTATTTGGCACCATAGCAGTCTACCAGAATCTTAGCATAACGAAGCTCTGCATGATCAGGAAACGGACGATAGCCGCGCATGGCAATTGTACCGATCGATGGAATAACCAGATAATGCTCGCTGATGCCAACCGTCTTATAGGTAAACGAGCGCTGCTGGCGGTCAGGCAGGCGAAAACGAATGCGCTCAATCTGGTGGTCACAGAGACGGCGTGCCAGTGTCAGCACATGGCTGCGAGTAACGCTGAGTGCATAACGATCCTCCCGGCGTTCGGTCAGGATTTCGTGCGATTCAATCTCTTTCTGAATTGTCTCGTAGTTTTTGCCCTGTGCGACACCGCGATTGGCAAGGTCGGCCCAATCGTTGAACGCATGATCCTGCAAGTCAAACAGTGCTTTGAGTTCCAGCTGCTGCATTTTGGTCGGGTACAAGCGATAGGAATAGGTACGGAATACGGTTTCAAACTTGGTGTTCATGTTGCTTCCTCCTTTTGTCGGATGGTTAAAATACATCAAACAAAAAATACCATGAAGGGCTTGTGGCCTACACGGTACGGAGGTCTGAATCGAATGCGAAATACGCCCCGCAAAACAGTCCCCATCTTGTCAAAGAGGTCAAAAAAGGGTATACTGGTTTCACGGTGCGGAGTAATCCGTTGTGTAGGTGGCTGATTCACCTGCGCAGGCGTGTGGAGGTTGCCGCCTCCATACGCTGCCGTATTTTTTATTTCTATAGATATTATATCATACGAACAAATGTTCTGCAATCATTTTTCTTATTTTTTTCTCATTGTTTATATAATAAAAAAACAGATCCTTCCAATTTGAAGATGGAGAGATCTGTTTTTATTTTTGATATCATTGGGCAGTTATTCATTAGGATTGTATCAGGCGATAGAATTTTTTATGATTATTCATGTGCTTCCACTTTGTCAATTATGGCATCTATTTGAGCCAAAACTTCCACCGCTGGAATTCCTTTTACGCCTTGTTCACGGTTTCTTTTTGCTTCGAGGAGATGTTCACATAATGATTGCTCAGTACAAAGTGAATTCGACATTGGAACAGTTTCATCGAGTGCAATTTGATGCAGGAACATATGGACAACCTCTGATTCTTTCTTCAATTTTAAATTCATTTGAATGTTCAGTTTAAGCGCTTTTCTGGTTGTATTGGATTTATAGCAAGTTTAACACATGCTTTGCGAGGTCAAAGTTCTCATTCTGTACATAGACATCGTATGCGATTTGCTTATCAACGAGTTGTCCGAAGGTGCCGCCGCTCAAATTTGACTGTTTCTTTTTGACAAGAAAGGAGATGTCATTCGCTTTCAGTTTTTCTTTTACCTGCAAAACATCCTCGGCAGAAAAGCTGGAAAATACCAGCCGGTGTGTTAAAAAGTAGGGTAAAGACATTGAAAAGCCCCCTTACTGATAATAACCACGGAAAACAGGTCAAGCACAACTTCTTTTCTTAAAATTAGTATAGGATGCGAAGAAAATGATATCAATTGCATAATGCGACAAATATTTATCCTATTTTTATCTAAAACAACGGTACGAAAATCCGGCTATCTGTCTCGCGTGAAAAGCTTTGCTTTCCGTGTTCCAGCCCTGTCCCAAAATCCCTATTTTCACTTTCTATACTGCGAAGCAGCCGATTTTAGGCTGACGGATCGCACCTTATCTAACCATCATATAACCAGATGAAAATTTATTCTGTCAGTTTATCCACCCAGTGGGAGGATGCGGCAAGGGTCATATAGAAAGATGCGTTTCTTTCTGCAATTCCCAAACCGACGCCCACGCCGGATTTTTCCCCGCGCATCGGCATCGCTGGTTTTGTCTACGTGTACATGCCGGTTGATTGTTTCAACAGCATGGCATCGGCAGCTATACCATGGGATGCGTTTCCTATGACGGCTGTTTGCAGGCACCCACAAGGGTGAGATGCCACCGTTCCCCTATCCGCCCCCGACCATCAGAGAAAGGATTCTGATTTTATGAATATAGCACAAGCTGTTCCCACTAGTTTTGCACAGGCCTGTGAACAAAAGCTGTTATCCAGTCTCGGCAAGGGCATCAGTAAGCACAGCGAACGCGCACGCAACATTGCAGCAGGAAGCGAACGCATGTCCAGCGATTTGCTGCATTCCGATGACACGATCAACAGCTATGCCAACTGCCTGACACAGTATGCACGCTGGATAAAAGAAAATCATCCTGATTGCCATCGTCTTCAGATTGCAAAGAAGCGGCATTATGATCATGAATTTATCCAGCATCTGATCAACACACATGCCTATGCACCTACCACTATCAAGCAGTATACAGCTGCTCTTGCTTTTGTGCATGGCTGTACGATGAATCAGGTACACAATGTCCGTCCGACCGTTCGTGCGGAAGATGCTACGCGCAGCCGCAGCTACACAGAAGAGAAGTTTAACCGTCAGCTGCAGTACCGTCTACAACACGGCCCTGCTTGCGTGGCAGCAATCATGCAGATCTGCCGTGCTACCGGATTGCGCCGCGACGAAGCAGAGCAGGTGCGTTCATCCAATTTTTACTTTAACGGAACGCACTATATCTGCCATCTTTCCGGCAATCCTGATCATCTGGAATTCCCGGGCGAAAAGACCGTTTGGACTAAGGGCGGCCGTATGCGTACCATCGAGATCCTGCCTAAGTACAATGATGTTGTGTACCGAATTATGTCCTTCTGCGATCCGAATGAAAAGATCTGCCCGAAGATTCCAGACCGCATTGATGTCCATGGTATCCGCAGCATGTATGCCTGTGAGTTATATCTGGCGTTTGCTCGTCCAATCGATATGATAAAACCCTCTGACCGCACAATGGAGCATGACAAATCCCGTCCTACCCGGTACCGTGACCGGCAGGGATATACGTGGGATCGTGACGCACTTCTGCGTGTTTCTGCGTCTCTGGGTCATAACCGCTCGGAAGTCGTTGTGCGGCACTATCTGTGGAGGCTGCGGCAGGAGAAATCTAAGATTTCATGATTTTTTGCTTTTCCGCTTTCTATGGTCTTTGCAATTTTTCCCACCGACCTGTTATTTCAAATAACACACTCCATGGGTCTAAAATTGCACCGTATTCCTTGCAATATACCAAGTGATTATTTTCGTCTATAACATATGTTGGTTCTTTGCATCGGCATATTTTCCGGCGGTCACGCTCGATGATTGCCGGGAGCCCTTATCGCTTCGCTCAGGGGAACCATCCCCCTGTCCGATTCGCTCCAGGGGGATGGTATATATATTATATATATGTTTTATTTTGGCACAAGGAAAATGGCAATTAAATGTCTGGCAGTTATCTTTTTTTTGAAATAGTATAAAAAGTTAGATATTCCAGAAAAATATAAGTTTTTCGTGTTTTGGAGTTCCATCTTGATACAGCCAAAATGATTTTTATTGACCATTTTATAAGGCGTGAGAATGATATGACACTACTTTCAAAAGGCATATCTCGTCAAAGTGTTTTCCTCGCAGTAGAAAGTGCAGCGGCTTGCTGCAATTATCATAGCAGAGCAGAGGGGTTCCCCAAACATTTAATCTTGCTACAATTGGCGAAGCCTAAAAGCAAGTCATTTCTGTCCCTCAGGCGTATCAGTTTTTAGCATGCCTAATCAAAGAATACAGCCTGACGAGAGGAGGAGTTACCTCACCTGCTCAGGAGCCAACAAAGGCCTGCAGCTGTGCGTTCTACAGCTTGGTTATAGTGATTGCCTGGATTCAGCTGGAACACTGTGTCAATGCCTTTGCTTTGATAGAAGGCGTGAATCTCCTCTGTGTTCTGTCGGACACTTCTCAGAACCGGGTTTCGGGTTTTGCTTTCCTTGTCACCTAGGGAGAAATACATGCAGTCCGGCCAGTGCTTTGGCTCATGGGAGAAGATATACTCCTTCATTCCGGGAAACCAGAGAGAGCCGGACATGCTGCCCACACGGGAAAACAGGTCCGTCTGGTAGATGGCATACAGCGCAAATAGCCCAGCCAAAGAGTATCCGGCAATCCCACGCCAACGAGGAATTCCAGCAATTTGTTTCTCTGCTATTGGGATAATTTCCTCAGTCAGGAGCCGCAAATAGTCATCTGCACCACCGGTGCAGGGATCGGCATTTTTGAAAGCAGGCGGACTGTCCCAGGGTGTCATGTCATGGTTCCAGTCCAGATCACTGATGGCCACCAAAGTGAACGGCGGACAGCCGGCAGTCTGCATTGCCTTGTATACCTTCTGTCCTTCACCAGAGAAGGTGTTGAGGTAGATAATAGGTGCGTTTACTTTAAAATTTGGGAAAATGGATATCGTTTTGCCCTTTGTTGAGAAAGTGTACATAGCTTGAATCATCCCCTTTCTATTTTGACAGGGAGCAGCACACAGGAAAGTCCTGTTTATTGGATAAATATTGTGCGAAACTATTTAAAAATAATGGTGAACGCATTGTCGACAAAGACGGATGGTTTTGTTGATATTTGCCAATAAGTCCTTGTCGGATTTTGGAATTCCAGTTATACTAAATACAATATACATCCATAAAGAGAAGATAGGAAGAGTGAAATATAATGCTGCCTCCTGGCCTTTATGAACAAGTCATTAATACTGCCCTGAACCGCGAGCTTTCGAAAATCCCAGATGCCCGCAAATCAGTTGCGCCCATTGACAAGGCGGAGGCCTCCAAGGTATTGGCGCAGTATCTGGCGGATGTGGTGCAAAAGGGCCTGGAGAATGTGGTAGACAACGGCGGGGACATCTCCAAGCAGATTGGCCTCGCCAACAAGATTGTAGATATTATCCAGAATATAACTGGGGAAGCTGACTTTGCTGCGCTGAGTGTTGACCAGCAGGCAGAGCAGCTTCTTGCGCTTTTACGGGAGCAGGACCCACGGCTGGCAGTGGGCAAAACGGCTGCTGACCTGAATCGGCCAGAGACCTCCATTGCCCAGAGTAGTTTGTTCACCGGGGCCATCCATGAGCCCCAGATGTACACGGAGCTCAAAAAGGAGATCGTTTCTGCTGATCGCATCGATATGTTGGTGTCCTTTATCAAGTGGAGTGGATTGCGGCTCCTAATAGATGAGCTGTGGGAGTTTACCCAGAACGGTGGCGAGCTACGGATCATTACCACTTCCTATATGGGAGCCACCGATGTAAAGGCCATTGAGGAACTGCGCAAGCTGCCTAACACTAAAATCAAGGTCAGTTACGACACCAAACGCACCCGCCTCCACGCTAAGACCTACGTTTTTTACCGGAACACCGGCTTTACTACTGCCTATGTGGGATCTTCGAACCTATCCAACGCCGCCATCTCCAGCGGTCTGGAATGGAATGTGAAAGTCACTCGCCGGGATTTGCCCGAGACCATCGACAAGATAGCCGCCACTTTAGAGAGTTATTGGAATTCCAACGAGTTTGAGTACTACTCCGAGGATCAGAAGGAACGGCTAGCCCGCGTGTTGAAGGCAGAAAAATACTTCGACGCCAACAACGCCGAAGTCTATACCATGGATATTGCGCCCTACTCCTATCAGCAGGAGATTCTGGACAAGCTGGAGGCCGAACGCACCGTGCGGGGATATACCCGCAACTTGGTGGTGGCCGCCACTGGCACCGGAAAAACTGTGATCTCCGCTCTGGACTATAAGCGTTTTTGTAAGCAGTACCTCGGTAAGCCCTGCAGGCTGCTCTTTGTGGCGCACCGGGAGGAGATTTTGCGGCAGAGTTTGTATACCTTCCGGGCAGTTCTGAAGGACGCTAACTTCGGGGAACTGTTTGTAGGCAGCTACCGACCGGAAAGCATTGACCATCTGTTTTTGTCCATTCAGACCTTCAATTCTCAGGATTTTGCCGGCAAAACGGATCCGGATTTTTACGACTATATTGTTGTGGACGAGTTCCACCATGCAGCAGCGCCCACCTATCAGAAGCTATTGACTTACTATAAGCCCCAGATTCTGCTTGGCCTGACCGCTACCCCGGAACGTATGGACGGCAAGAATGTGCTGCCCTATTTTAACAACCGAATTGCCGCGGAAATCCGCTTGCCGGAGGCTATTGACCGCAAACTGCTGTGCCCCTTCCAGTATTTTGGTGTCACCGACACGGTGGATCTGAACACGTTGAGATGGAGCGCCGGCGGCTATGACAAAAATGAGCTTTCCAATCTCTATACGTTCAGCGGTGCCGTGGCCAACCGCCGCGCTGATCTGGTAGTGTCCTCGCTTCTGAAGTATGTGACTGATATTGATGAGGTCAAGGGGCTTGGATTCTGCGTGTCCATTGAGCATGCAAAGTTTATGTGCCGCTATTTTAACGACCACGGGATTTCGTCCATCTTTCTGACGGGAAAATCCACCGATGAGAAGAGAAAAACCGCCAAAGGACGGCTGGTCAGCGGCGAGGTGCGTTTTATCTTCGTGGTAGACATCTACAATGAGGGCGTAGACATACCGGAGGTCAATACGGTACTATTCCTGCGGCCCACGGAGTCCTTGACGATTTTCCTTCAGCAGCTGGGCCGTGGTCTGCGCCTTGCAGAGGATAAAGAATGTCTGACTGTGCTGGACTTTATCGGTCAGGCCAACAAGCGGTATAACTTTGAGGATAAGTTCGCTGCCCTGTTATCCAATACCACTCGCAGCGTGACCCGGGAGATCAAGGACGGATTTGTCTCTGCACCCAAGGGCTGCTACATACAGCTGGAAAAGAAAGCTGCCAAGTATATTCTGGATAACATTCGTGCCTCCTATGGCAATACTGCCGGGCTGGTGTCTCGGGTGGCCAGCTTTACCGAAGATAGCGGACTGGAACTGACACTGGCAAATTTCCTAGATTATTACCATCTGGATCCCAGAGCAATTTATAGGTTTTCTTCCTTCTCTCGCATCTGCGCCCGGGCGGATGCAATTGCGGACTTTAATGAACCGCTGGAGGACGTACTGACAAAAGCCTTTGGTCGGTTGGCCGTTGTGGACTCCCGGCGCTGGATCCGCTTTTTGCTGGACCTGCTGCCCCGTCTGGACGATGTGGACTTCACGGCGCTGAGTAAACTGGAAAAGCGGATGCTCCAGATGTTCTATGTGACCGTTTGGGGCAAGGCGGCAGAGAGTTGGGCATCTAGTGAGGTTCTGGACAATCTGCATGCTCTTTCGGACAGCCCTGTGTTGCTGGGTGAGCTTTTGGACCTGCTCCGCTATCGGTATGAGCAGATCGACTTCATTGACGAGCCGGTGGACCTGGGCTTTGACTGCCCACTGGACCTCCACTGTACCTATACCCGTGACCAACTGCTGGTTGCATTGGATTTCTTGAAACCGGCAACGGTGCGCGAAGGCGTCAAGTGGCTGCGAGAGAAGCAACTGGATGTGTTCTTTGTGACGCTGAATAAGGCGGATAAAGACTACTCGCCTACCACCATGTATAACGACTACTCCATCAATGAGAGCCTGTTTCATTGGCAAAGCCAGAGCACCACGGCGGCGGATTCGCCAACCGGACAACGGTACATCCATCATCGGGAGCGTGGGAGCAAGGTGCTGCTGTTTGTCCGGGAGTTTAAAGCGGACCGGATCACAGGTGGTGCAGCAGCCTATACTTTCTTGGGAACGGCGAATTATGTAAAGCATGACGGAAGTAGGCCCATGAATATCACCTGGCGGCTGGATCGACCGATTCCGGCGAAGTTTTTGAAGAAGACAAATAAATTGGTGGTGGGATAAATGACTGAAGTAGTAGCGGCCCTGATCTGGAATCAGGACAAGTTTATGATTTGCCAGCGCCCGGCGCATAAGGCCAGAGGGCTGCTGTGGGAGTTTGTTGGTGGTAAGGTAGAGCCAGGCGAAACTAAAGAACAGGCACTTATCCGGGAATGTCAGGAAGAACTGGCTATCACTTTGAATGTGGGAGAGGTATTCATGGATGTGACGCATGAATACCCAGATTTGACCGTTCATCTGACACTATTTCATGCGACCGTCCGGGAGGGTATTCCTCAGAAATTAGGGCACAATGATATCTGCTGGATCACTGTGGATGAGATTGATCAATATGCGTTCTGTCCAGCGGATGAGGAGATTTTAAGGAGGCTGAAAGATGCCTATTAAAACCTATCACAAGTTGGTGCGTGATCGTATTCCAGAGATTATTGAAGCAGACGGGAAAATCTGCGTCTACGAAACACTTACTGATGAGGACTACATGCATCTTCTGGACCAGAAGCTGAACGAAGAGCTTGCTGAGTACCAGGAGAGCAAATCTCTGGAGGAACTGGCCGATCTTCTGGAGGTCATGCAGGCTGTCGTGAAAGCCCGTGGCTGGACACTGGAAGAATTGGAGCAAGTGCGGGCAGACAAAGCGGCCGAACGGGGTGGATTTGAGAAAAAGATCCTTTTGAAGGAAGTAAGGGAGGAACGCTGAATGGATATTGCGAGAGCAAAAGAGCTCCTATCTGCTTTAGCAGATGGTATAGACCCCTTTACCGGAGAACTTTTCCCACGAGACCATATTTGTAATCATCCTGATATCATTCGCGCTTTGCATCAGATACTTGGTTCGACACAAGAAATCAAAAAAAGCCCCAGTGCGCCAAATGCAGGCAAACCTTGGCCGCAGGAAGAAAAAGACAAGCTGGTGGATGAATTTCATGCTGGAATAAAAATATCGACGATGGCCAAAGAACACGGAAGAAGCAGAGGGTCCATTGAAGCAAAATTGGCGCATTTAGGTTTGATTGAAGATTCTTATTTTACCAGGAAACTGAGGTGAACCTTATGCCAACCTACCGCTCCGCCTCTGGCAGCAGTGTTGAGGACTTGTTCATCGAACTGTTCTCCGACACCTTTGGCGCCGAAAAGGCTAGCTATCTCTACTTCCAATATCCCTTCTCCGACATCTACCAGAACAGCCGGTTTGCAGATATTCTGATTGAAAACGGTGGGCGTAAGGTGGCCATTGAGATCGACGATGAGGCATCCCACAATCCAAAACTGGTTTCCCAGAACAAGTTTTATGATGACCTGCTCAAGCAGAACAGCATGATCTACCTGGGCTGGAATGTGTACCGCTGGGCGGTGCGACAGATGCAGCAGCAGCCGGAGACTGTCAAGGATGAATTGCGGGTATTTCTGGGCCAGCACCCCAACTTCAAGGAAATTGAGGACTACATCCCCACCCAGCGTGGCAAGTCTCTAGATGGGTCTAATCTGGAGCTAAAGGAGCATCAGAAACAGGCACTGGCGGCGTTGGAGGAGATGCGCTGCAACTTCGAGACCATCGCCCTTCTCTACCACGCAACAGGTACTGGCAAAACGGTGACCGCCGTCATGGACGCTAAGCGATTCGGAAAACGTACGCTTTTTTTGGCCCACACGGTGGAACTGGTGGATCAGGCAGCGAAAACCTTTCGAAAACTTTGGCCTCAGGTCACAGTGGGTCGCTATGTGGAGAGCATGAAGCAGGGTAACGCCTTTGTGGTCTGCGGTAGTATTCAGAGCATTGCCCTGAATCTGGAGCGGTTCAAGCCGGATGATTTCGGCTACATTATAGTGGACGAAGCTCACCACGCTTCTGCCGATACATACCAGAAAGTCCTGTCCTATTTCGCACCGGAATTTACACTGGGTTTGACTGCCATGCCAGAGCGGCCCGACGACAAAAATATTCTGGATATTTTCAAAAATACCGCCCACAAGCTGGATATACAGACTGCTGTGGAGATCGGCGAGTTGGTGCCGGTGCGGTGCATTCGCATCCACACCAATATTGACCTGACCAAGGTGCGGTTTAACAGCATCCAGTACAATATTCGGGATCTGGAGAGCAAGATTTATGTGCCGGAGCGGAACCAGCTCATTGTGGACACTTGGCTCCAGTATGTGAGGGACAGGCGGACGGTTATTTTCTGTGCCTCAGTTAAACATGCGCAGGAGATTGCAGGGCGGTTTCACGACGCTGGTGTGGCTGCTGAGGCGGTATCCGGAGAAATCAAGGCTAGCGACCGCCGGGAAATGTTGGCCCGGTTTGAAAAGGGCAAGATCAAAGTGCTATGCGCCTGCGACCTACTTAACGAGGGCTGGGATTGCCCTGCTACGGAAGTACTGTTCATGGCCCGGCCCACCATGTCCAAGGTGCTCTATACCCAGCAACTGGGCCGCGGTATGCGACTGGCACCTGGCAAGGAGAGCCTGATGGTATTTGATTTCGTGGACAACGCCAGCCAGTACAACATTCCCTACTCCATGCACCGGCTGTTTCGACTGAAAGACTATAAGCCCGGTGCTCTTACTGATGTGTGATAAAGAAGTAATAGAAGTGTAAAAAATTTTGCCGTTCCTATCCGGCGTTTCGCGATTACGTCGGATAGGTCGGGCGGTTATTCCGGCAAGTCAATCTTGCCGACAAAGCTGTAATAAATCTCTATGTCCTGCCTGCGGGTGCCGTCCTCGTCGTAGCTGCACTCATGGACGACGATTTTCTCAATCATTTCCCGCAAGAGGGTGGGAGTAAGTTTCTCAAAAGTAAGGTGCTTTCTCACAATCCCCATGAATTTTTCCGCGTTGACGGTGGCGGCCTGCGACTTGTCCAGTTCTTCCTGCAAACCAGCGGCGCGGTCTTTCAGTTCCCGCTGTTCCTGCTCGTAGTCTGCGGACAGTTCCATGAAACGCTCGTCGCTGATTTTCCCGCTTACGTTGTCCTCATACAGACGCTTGATAATGCGGCTGATTTCAGAAATGCGCTCCTGTACCTGTTCAAGCTGCTTGGTGGCTGCGGCGGTCTTTCTCCTGCCGCCGATTTCGTTCTGCTGGATAAGCAGCTTTACAAAGCGGCTCTCATGCTTGGCGGCGTATTCCGTCACTTGCCGGAGATTGGAGAGGACGCCGGCGGTCAATAAGTCGGTGCGGATAAAGTGCGCCGTACAATCGCGGGTGCGCTTTTTGTAGCTGCCGCAGATGTAACAGTCCTGTTTCCGCTTGTCCGTCTGGTATCTCTGCTGATAGAGGACGCTGCCGCAGTCGGCGCAGAACAGCATACCGGAGAACAAGCCCACTTCATCATAGCGGTTCGGGCGTTTGCGCTGCTTGCGTAGCTCCTGCACACGCTCCCATGTTTCTGTGTCGATAATCGGCTCATGGTGGCCGGGGAAAATCGCCTGCTTTTCAATGGGGTTCTCTACACTGTGCTTGGTCTTGTAAGAGGGCTTTTCTGTCTTGAAGTTTACCAGACAGCCGGTGTACTCCCGGTTTTCAAGGATATGAACGACGGTGTTCGTCGCCCATTTGCACTCATAGCCGGGGTGGTAGCGGCGGGTGCTGCCCGTCCTGCGGTATTCCAGCGTCCCCGGCGTGGGGATTTGCTGCTCCGTAAGCATACGGGCAATCTTGGTCGGGCCGTTCCCCGCAAGGCAAAGCTGGTAAATCTTCTGTACTACCGGGGCGGTTTCCTCGTCCATGATGTAATTCTCGTCCTCGTCCATGAGGTAGCCATATACCGGCTTACTGGTAATGGGCTTTCCGCTCATGCCTTTGGCTCTCTTGACAGCCTTGATTTTCTTGCTCGTATCTCTCACCAGCCATTCGTTAAAAAGATTCCGCAGCGGGGTAAAATCGTTGTCCATGCCGCCGTTTTCACTGTCTACGTTGTCATTGACAGCGATAAACCGCACGCCCTTTTGGGGGAACAGCATTTCCGTATAAAATCCCACTTGCAAGTAGTTTCGCCCTAACCGGCTCATGTCCTTGACGATGACGGTGCCGACTTTCCCGGCCTCGATGTCCGCAAGCATGGCTTGGAAACCGGGGCGGTCAAAGTTCGCGCCGGAAAAGCCGTCGTCGGTGTACCAGCGCAGGTTGGTAAAGCCGTTCTGCTTGGCGTAGGTTTCCAAAATCCGCTTTTGGTTGGATATGGAATTGCTCTCGCCTTGCAACTCGTCCTCATGGGACAATCTCGGATAAAGGGCGGTAATGAGGTTTTGGGTGGCTCGTCTTAACATAAATTCCTCCGTTTCCGACAGCCAGCCCACTATTCCGTGGTTTCATTGTACCACGAAATAGGGCGGGCTGTATAGCGGCAAAAATGTAAAA
>DXEF01000033.1 GCA_019115085.1 Candidatus Agathobaculum pullicola
CGATAAGGCACGGCGTGGCGTGGCATGGAAAACTAATTCGAAAGGATGATTTTTCATGTTTACAAACAAAGCCTTAGAACAAAGACTGCGACGCAACTTAATGAAAAATGGTTATGCAATGCACAAATCGCACCGCAACATAAGCGCAGATAATCTGGGCGGGTATATGATTATTTACCTAAACGGAAATTATATTGTAGCAGGAAGTCGATTTGAATTGTCTCTGGAAGATGTTCAAGAGTGGCTCGACGCATTGCATTAACCAGAAAGAGGCTACACTTTGTCAGTGTAGCCTCTTACATTTTGACCCTTTCCCATACCCTTTAGGCGGTTTACTGCAATTAATAATAATTATAAATATTTGCATTTCACTGCATTTTTGCGTTCTTTGAATTATAAAATATTACTGTATTTTACGGCAATAGCAGACATCCTTATAATTCGAATCCTTCTTCGGCTGCCACCCGAAAAGCAGCTTTTCTTCGGAAAAGCTGCTTTTTTCATGCCTTTTTGCAGGTTTTCAAATTTGCAGATTTTTCATGTCTGTCAAATGGTTTTATGGTTCAAGACAGGACTCAGCCCGTCCCCTTCTTACAAGTTATATGCACATGATTATTCTATCCCTTCTCATAAAAAAAGAGGGACAGCGCCGCTTACGCTGCGCTGCCCTCCTCTGGAAAGGATAGCTAAAATCTTATACCATTTATACCGCTCAAAGCGATGCAAAACGGTACTCAATACGGGAATATCCTTGCATTTTTATTATTTTGCGATGTTTTCGCAAAAACGCATCAGAATAGTCGCAACCTCTGCGCGCGTAGCATTGCCTACAGGATTGAGCGTTGTGCTGGTAACGCCGGTAATCAGGCCTTCCGCATTCGCCCACTGCATTGCTGCGATTGCGTAAGAGCTGATCTGAGAAGCATCTGCATAGTCGGTCAGGCTGTTCGATGCCGTTATGGAGTAACCCTTGTACTGTGCATAGCGGTACAGAATTGCCGCCATCTGCTCACGGGTTACAGCAGTATTCGGTGCAAAGCTGGTCGCGCTGACACCGTTGACAATACCGTTTGCAGCAGCCCAGTTAACCGCATCCGCATAATAGGAGCCTGCTACAACATCCGTGAAGCTGGAAGACGCAGCTGCCGGTGTATTCTCCAGGCGGTGCAGGATGGTAACGATCATCGCGCGGTTCGTCGTTGCATTCGGGCCGAAGGAGTTAGCCGAAATACCGTTCATCATGCCGTTTTCGTATACATAACGTACAGCTTCCGCATACCAAGCCGAAGATGCAACATCACCAAACGGAAGATCTGCCGGCTGCTCGCCGGTTCCCGGGGTCTCAGTATCGCCGCCGGCAGCACCGCCGCCGCCAGCACCGCCGCCACCGCCGGAAGTACCGGGATCATCGCTGGAGCTGCTGCTCATTTCTGAATACTGCACGGTCAATGCAACTGCCCCAGTCGGCATATCACAGGTAAATGTGTTATTACCCTCCGACTGCATGGTGGTGTATTCACCGCTGGCAACAAGACCAGGCTGAACAACTACATTGTCTACCTGATAACCAGTATCCGGAGTAACCTTCACCACCAGCTTTGCACTGGTGTCAGCGCGTACGCTGTACAAATTGCCGACAGGGTCGCTTCCTTCCAGCGCACCCATATCTGTAGCGTTGTACTGGGTATCTCCATTGATCGAGTAAATCTCTACCGTGCCGTGGTTTCCGCCGCTGGGATATACAGCAACCAAAATAGAGGCGAAATCGCCCGCCTGAGTGGTGCCGATTTCCGCGCCTGCGTCAATCGTGATATCAGCAGCGTTGACGTCGGCCGGCAGGGTAAGCGCATCAACCTTACCATTAATTGTTACAGTTGCGCCCGCCTGAACAGAAAGCGTTTTAACGCTGCCTTCCACCGTCAGGGTAGCACCGTCTTCAACGACAATCTGGCCGTCAACTTCGGTGTTCTGCGGCACTGTGGCCTCCAGGCTTTGACCAATTGTCACAGGCTGCGTATAGGTACCGCCATTGATGACAACCTTACCATTGTTTTGCGCATCCATGACAGCACGGCTCAGCGGCATTACGCTCTGCACCGTCGCTGTGTCTTTGGTCAGCTTATAAATGCCGATCGGGCTGTTAAAGGTCACATTCGGTCCCAGTTCCAGCGAACCATCTACCTCAAAGGTAATGTTTCCACTGGTACCAGAGGCTTCAATGGCACCGCCCGTGGCCGTATTGCTGCTGTTGATGGTCAAACCACTGTTTTCGCCCACCTTCAAGGTGTCAACCTTCAGGGTGTATGTATCCACATCAATGGTATAGACCGTATTCGTATCCGCGTCGATGGTGTACACACTTCTTAGGGTAGTATCTTCGCTCAGTTTATATACGCCTTCGTCGCTCCACTGAATATCGTTTACAGTATCCGCTGCAAACGCTGCGGGGACCATTGTCAGCACCATGGATGCAGCCAGCAGTGCTGACAACATTCTTTTTTTCATCTTCGCATTTCCTCCTTATTACAAGATAGAGTAGATTTTTGGCAATGTTTTGCCCGCTCACTCCTTTCACAGTTTGCGAAATTGTACTTTCTGAAATTACTGCAAGGATAAGTGCCCCTGAAAATGATACTACTAAAAGCAAATTTTTTCAAGTGCTTCCACAAACTTTAAGTTTCCATTTATTACATTGGCAAAGACCTATTCATTGAAAATCTATTAAATTTTATCCATCTTCTTTCTCCATTACATTGTTTGCCCTGAAAAAACGCCCAGCGACATCCCATTCCCCCACACCGCTGTCGAACCATGCGGCTTTTTGTTGCTTTTTTCACTTAGATATGCTAATATTTAGGTTAGCTTAGCGAATTATCAGAAAGGCGGTGCGAATATGGCCAGTGCGGAACAGCTCAACTCCTTTCTGGTCGACGTGTTCGGCCGTATGAACAAAATTGAGGAGCGTGCTATGGCGGGCGGTCTGGACAGCGCCATCTCGATTACAGAAATCCATATCATCGAAAAAATTGGTTCGATGGAACCGGTGCGCATGAGCGAGGTCGCCCGGTCCATCGGTGTCACGCTCGCCACGCTGACCGTTGCCTGCGATAAGCTGGAGGCCAAGGAGTTGGTCAGCCGCGCACGCAGCAGCACAGATCGGCGCGTGGTCAATATCACGCTCACGCCAAAGGGTCGCGCAGCCTATGAATATCACAAGGCGTTTCACGAGCGGATGATCACGTCTGTGATGGAAACACTATCGCCCGAACAGGCGGCCATACTCGCGCAAAGTCTGGAAAAATTACAGGATTTCTTCCGGCAGGAGGAGTCCGCCGCAGGAGGGGAATACCACGGATAATCTGATTTTCTGTCTCAACGCAACCGTCCCTATCTTTGCAATCATTTTGCTGGGCCGCCTGCTGCGCGGCCGGCATTTTTTTTCGCAGCAGACCCTGTCCGACCTCGACCGACTTTCGTTTAAAGTGCTGCTGCCTGTTCTGCTGTTCCGCGATATCGCGGCGGGACGCATCACCGAGCAGTTCGACCTGAAGTTTTTCCTATTCTGCGCGGGCGTGACCGTGGTCTATTTCTTCGCCATCTGGTTCGGCGCGGCAAAGCTGCTGCCGGACAAAAGCATGGTCGGCGCGTTCACGCAGGGCGCGTTTCGCGGCTCACAGGCGATTTTGGGCGTGGCGTTCGTGCAGAACCTATACGGAGACGCGGGGCTGGTGCCGCTGATGATCGTCGCAAGCGTACCGCTGTACAACATTTTTTCCGTGCTGGTACTGACCGTCACTGCGCCCGATGCCAAAAGTGTCCAGCACAAGGGCGTTGTGTCGCGCACGCTGGGCGGCATTATCACTAATCCCATCATTTTGGGTATTCTGGCAGGCCTGCCGTTTTCGCTGCTGCAAGTGGATTTCCCGCCCATGCTGTCCAAAGGGCTGGATATGCTGGCCGCCTGTGCCACGCCTGTTGCGCTTATCAGCATCGGTGCAGGCTTTGAAGGCGCCAAAGCAATCAAAAAACTGGCCCCGACGTGCGCCGCAACCTTTATTAAACTGATCCTGCTGCCAGCTATCTTCCTACCCATTGCGGCATGGATGGGGTTCCGCGACCAAGCGATGGTCGCACTGGTCATCCTATGTGGCGCGCCGAGTACGGTATCCGGCTATGTGATGGCCAAAAATATGGACGGCGACCATGTACTGGCCGCGTCCATCGTCGTACTCAGCACGGCGCTGAGTGCCGTCACCCTCACCACAACTTTGTTTATCCTGCGCACAGCCGGTTTGATTTGACATTATCCCTCCATACTGGTATTGTAAAAACAACAATGCCAGTTTGGAGGGATTTTTGTCCTTCTACAAGCTGCATCCGATGGAGGACACAGCCATGCTCACGTATCATCTTGACCCGCACAGCAAGACCCCGCTGTACGAACAGTTATACCGTGCGGTGCGCGCGGATATCATGTCAGGCGCGCTGGCGGGCGGCGACCGATTGCCCAGCAAGCGTCGGCTTGCCGCCAATCTGCATGTCAGCCAAATCACGGTCGAAACCGCCTACGGTCAGCTGCTGGCCGAGGGATATCTCGCCTCCGCGCCACGGCGCGGCTACTTCGTGCAGCAGCAGCTTGCCGTACCCGCGCAGACGCAGACACCCCGCACCGCTGTACAGCCATCCCCCATAGAAGAGCCGCACTATCTATACGACTTCCGCACCAATATTGTGGATAACGGCTGCTTTCCGTTCTCCACATGGGCGCGGCTCAGCCGCAGCGTGCTCAGCGAATATTCCGACCGCCTGCTGCGCGCAACCGACCCTCGTGGCGCGGTCGAACTGCGCGAGCAAATCGCGCGCTATTTATATGACTTTCGCGGCATCAACGTCTCGCCTGACAACATTCTGGTCGGCGCAGGCTCGGAATACCTGATGCAGCTGGTCATCCAACTTTTGGGGCGCGACCGCGTGTATGGATTGGAAAACCCGGGCTATCGCAAGCTCTATCAGATTTTTGCCGCGGGCGGCGCGGCGGTGTGCCCTCTGCCGCTGGACAAAAGCGGCCTGCGTGCGGATGCGCTGGCAGCGTCCGACGTATCGGTCGTTTATCTGACCCCGTCGCATCATTTCCCGCTCGGTACGGTCATGCCCGCCACGCGGCGGCTGGAAATTTTACGCTGGGCGTCCGACGCACCCGACCGCTATATCATCGAGGACGACTACGACAGCGAATTTCGCTATGCCTCGCGCCCCATCCCCGCGCTGGGCGAACTCGACCGCACAGGACGAGTCGTATACGTCAACACCTTTGCCAAAAGCCTCGCGCCCGGCCTGCGCATTGGCTATCTGGTGCTGCCGGACGCGCTGATGGCGCGCTACCGCGAGCGATTCTCGCTTTACTCCTCGACCGTACCCAGCTTCGAGCAGCACACACTGGCGGCCTTTCTGCGCACGGGTGCGTTTGAACGACACATCAGCCGCAGCCGCAAGGTATATCAGGCGCGGCGTGACGCGCTGCTGTCCGCGCTTGCACGTGAACTGGCCGACCTGCCGCATGAGGTGTCCCGTTCGGAAGCTGGCCTGCATTTGCTTCTGCACATGCGCAACGGCATGCTGGAACACGAACTGGTCGAACGGGCCGCAGCGGTCGGTGTGCGGGTATACGGCCTATCCGCTTATTACACTCCGCCGGTTGAGCCACCCAAGGCTACCCTGGTGCTCGGTTACGCCGGTATGACCGAACCTCACATTGATGAAGCCGCAGCACTACTGCGGCAGGTGTGGAATGTGAAAACCCATCCGTAAAGCTGAGGGGCTTATCTTCTGCTCTTGACCGGCAGCCAGTTCTTTCGCCTGCTTGAACCATATTCGCGCAGAGATATTTTCTGCCCCTTTGAGAGCACTTCAAAGCTGCGCTCAAGCCGTCTTTTTCTGTGCTCAGGACGCTGTTTCGGTAGGCACATCCGCCCGTCCGAGCAGGCGGCGATAGGTCAGGTCAATCGAAAAGGCGCCGAGCGGGGCGGTAATCAGGATGGCGAGCACCGCCACGGTCAGCACGATCTGGCCGCAGCCCAGCCCCATGGACAGCGGCACCGAACCGATTGCCGCCTGCACGGTCGCCTTTGGTGTGTATGCAATCATGCAGAACAGGCGCTCTTTCGCGGACAGCGGTGTGCGCAGCAGGCAGACGAACACGCCCACCATGCGGAACACCAGCGCCCCCAATACGACCAGCACCGCCGCCGCGCCTGCTGCCGCTGCATAGCCGATATCCACCGTCGCACCGACCAGCACGAACAGCAGCACCTCGGCCGCGACCCACAGGCGATTATATTTACCCGACAGCCGCACGGCAAGTTCGGGACGCCGGCGGTTGATTGCAATGCCGCAGCTCATCACCGCGAGCAGACCGGAAAAGGGTACAATACCCTTAACCGCGTTCTCCAGCGCGACGAATAGAAAGGACACGCTGAGCAGCACCACCACTTTGACCGAGTCGCGCACATGAATACGACGATACACCGCACCGAACGCCACGCCGACGGCCAGTCCGACCGCGATACCGGTCACAATCGACACCGGAATCTGCACAAATGTCGCAGGAGAAAACGTGCCGCCCTGCGCAAGACCGGTAAACGCCGTGAACATGACGATGACGAACACATCGTCCACCGACGCACCCGCCAGAATCATCTGCGGGATGCTGCGACGCGTACCGAAGCCCATCTCCATCAGGCGCAGCATCTTAGGCACGATGACAGCGGGCGACACTGCCGCCACCACCGCGCCCATGATGGCAGCATCCAGCACCGAAATGTCGAGCAGCCGCGGTGCAATCGTGACCATACCCACGATTTCAAAGCAGGCGGGTACAAAGCACAGCAGTACGGCCGGACGGCCCACCTTTTTCAAATCCTCCAGATTCAGCGACAGACCCGCGCGCGTGAGAATAATGATCAGCGCCAGCTGCCGCAGGTCATCCGATATCCCCAGAATGGAAGCATCCAGCAGGTCGAGCACATATGGCCCGAGCAGAATACCGGTCAGGAGCATGCCCAGCAGACTGGGCAGCCGCAGCCGCGTCACAATCCATCCCAGGCTCATTCCCACCAAAAAAATCAGGGCAAGACTTGTAAGCATCGTATTTTCCTCCTTATTTCCCCTTTTTCAGGCACAAAAAAGCTGATAACCCTGCAAAAACTTGCAGAAGTCATCAGCTAATCAGCGGTTTTGGCCTTGGCCACGGGAGAACTTCATTCCCTCGGATGGTATTATACCGCGCGCACCGGCTGCTGTCAAGCCGGATTGTACTCCATCGGTACAATTTGTGAACAAACGGAAAATTTCTGCTTTTATACTTGACTTTATCAAGTAACAGCCTTATACTTGACAAAGTCAAGAAAGGAGCACACAACATGGTCAATACTCTGGCATACTATTCCACCGTGTTATCCCGCAGCTTTTCGGCCTATGCCGCGCATGTGCTTGAACAAATCGGGCTGAGTCAGGGGCTGCTGTATCCGCTGCTCTATGTCGGACGGCATCCGGGCTGCACGCAGTCCGAACTGACGGACGCACTCGGTCTGGACTGGGGCTACTGCCAGCGCAGCACACTGCGACTGGTGGAGGACGGCTTTTTCCTGCGGGAAAAGCAGGGCCGGGCCTATCGCCTGACCCTTAGCGAAAAAGGCATGCAGGCGTTTGAAACCAGCCATCAGGTGTTTTTCGACTGGGATAACGATGTGTTGCAATCGCTTAGTGAGCAAGATCGCACGCAGCTGCTGACGCTGCTGGCCAAAGTCAAAGAAAAGGAAGCGAATACCAAGCTATGTACGAGACGATAAACAGCCCGGTAAACTATGGCGGGCTGACGCTCAAAAACCGCATCATTTTCGCCCCCACTTCAATGGGGCTGTCCGAGGAGGAATTGATCGCCCGCTATCGTGCCATCGCTGCGGGTGGTTGCGCTATGATTATTCTGGGGGATGTACCGGTGCTGAGGCACGGTTTCGGGCCGTCGCTCTACACCAAAAAGGGGTTTGCCCTCTATCAGCGCATTGCCGAAACCGTCCACGCCGAAGGCTGCCTGCTCTGTGCCCAGCTGCATCAGTCGGATTCCAACGTCAAGGCGATGCTCAAATACATCCCAGGTATTGTGACCCGGCGCATCAGCATGGCCGACCTGCGCCCGCTTCTGAATGAACAAGTCGGGCCGTATATCACCAATCTTTCCACTCGTAAGATTCACGAAATCACGGAAGCCTTCGGCGAAGCCGCCGTGCTCGCACGCAAGGCGGGCTTCGACATGGTGCAGATTCACGGCGACCGCATGTGTGGCAGCTTCAGCTCGACCGTATACAACCACCGCACGGACGAATATGGCGGCAGCCCGGAGAACCGCGCACGCTTCGCTATCGAGGCCGTCAAGGCGGTACGCCGCCGTCTGCCCAACCTACCAATCGACTACAAGCTGGCCGTGCGGCAGGAAAATCCGCACTACGGCAACGCCGGTGTGTTACAGGAAGAACTGCCCGTATTTGTCCCGCTGCTTGAGCAGGCCGGCGTGACCAGCTTCCATGTCACACTGGCAAACCACGGCGAGCTGACCGACACCATTCCGCCCGCAAAGCACCCGTATTTCCATGAGGAAGGCTGCTTTCTGCCGTTCTGCGACGCGGTGCGCAAGCTGACCGATCTGCCCATCTGCGGCGTCGGTGGACTGACACAGCCCGATTTCGTCGAGCAGCAGCTTGCCTCCGGACGTATCGACTGCGCCGCGATGAGCCGTCAGCTGATTGCAGACCCAGACTGGCCGCGCAAGGTTTGCTCCGGTCACGCAAACGAGATCCAGCGCTGTGTGCGCTGCAACAAAAGGTGCCTCGGCGGCATGATGGCCCACCAAGGCGTACACTGCATCTACGAAAGGAAGGACAACGCATGACTTACGCAATTGTTTACAGCAGCAAGACCGGCAACACCCGCCTGCTAGCCGAAACTCTGCGCGATACCCTGCCCGCTGGTGACTGCCTGTACTTCGGTACGCCGAGCGACGAAGCCCTGCGCACGGAGCGCATCTATGTCGGCTTCTGGACGGACAAGGGCACCTGCGATGCGGATACCGCAGCATTTCTCTCGCGCGTGACGACACAGCAGGTTTTCCTGTTCGGCACGGCGGGCTTCGGCGGCGCACCCGCCTATTTCGACAAAATCCTGTCCGCCGCGCGGCAAAATCTGCCGGATAGTGCAGCCGTATGCGGCAGCTACATGTGTCAGGGCAAAATGCCTATGGCTGTCCGTGCCCGTTATGAACAAATGGAGGATAACCCGCGCCGTCAGGCGATGCTCGACAACTTCGACGCCGCGCTGTCCCACCCGGATAAAGCCGATTTGTCCCATCTGCGGGACGCAGTGCTCGATTGATGCACCCGCTACATTATCCCCAAAAGAAAAAAGCCGATGTGCTAGCAATCTGCACATCGGCTTTTCTCTTTTGTGTGGTATTACGCCAGCCATTGCAAGTTTTTGTCTTCCGCAAGACTGCTCATGCCGTAGACAAACAGGATTTCATCGACCGGATGTGTATTCAGCCAGTCGGAAATCGTCTGTCGCTTGAAATACCGCAGATCAATCAAATCGATTGTCCGGTATTCCTCCGCCAGAAAAGGCGCCAGTGCATGGGCATAGGAATCCTTTATGACCAGCAGCCGTTTATCGTTCTGCACATTCGTCTCGATATGGATGCGTGCGTGGTTTCCGCTGAGGAATACCGGATACTTATCCGCCTCACTGAGATATTCCCGGAACAGCATCCCTTCCTGCACAACCGACTCCTGACTGTTGCCGTCATACACACTGGTTATCGTTCGCAGATTGGGATTGGACCACAGCGCAATGTCATCCGGCGGCGTCAGCCACAAGCCGCTTTTGGAGTAGGAGGTGCCGTAAAAATCCGGCACCCATTCCACGGAAAACGTCTCACGCATCACGGATGACTCTTTTTTATCTCGCATCAACAGCCGATAGGCACGATAGGCACCCTCGGTTGTCCAGTGGTGATCGGTGCGGTAATAGAGCGTTTTCGGCTCTTCGACGCTGCAAAAATCACCCAGCACGTCCAGCCAGTGCAGGCTATCACCCACTATCCGCCGCGCTTGCTCCAACATATCCGCATCCGGGTACGCCAGATGCAAGGCGGGCAGCTTATTCTTCACCACCGCGCCCGATGTAGGAACGGCCATCAGATAGACCGGTACGGTCTGTGTCTGCGCAAATGCGGTAATCGCCTGCATGTTATCCTGCAATATCTGTCTGTCATCCGAAAGCGGTGCGGAAAATAACCAGCCGTCCGCTCCGCTGACGATACTGCGCACCGCGCCCCGCCCTTCCGCCTGCTCCAGATAGGCGTTCGCACCAACCCATCCATCCCGTTGCGGAAAATGATCCGACAGATATTTTTCTATCTCCTGAAACACACTGCCGCCCGCAATGCCCTCTGCACTGATCGTGGGCGGCTGCGCCAGCACACGTTTTTCATTTTCCGAAAAAGACCGGCGCGGCAGCAGCCAAAATGCCGCCTGCGTACCAATTAAAACCCCGGCAAACAGCAGCGCCACTGCACGGGGATGCCGAAATTGCATGCGTTTTATCTCCTTTTAGAACCGAAAATACAAAAACGGGTTGTAGCTCTGCGCCACCAGCGCCGCGCAGCTTGCTGCAAGCAGCAGCAGACACCAGACCGGTGCGCTCCAACGGACCAAACAGTCCTCCTCATGGCGCTGCACCAGCCAGGCTGCCAGCGGCAGCGAGGCCAGCGTCGTCACACAAAGCAGCGGCAGATAGGAAAGCACCCATACCGCTGCCTGTGCGCTGATAAGGCCGTCGGACAGGGAAAACATGGCATATAGATAACCCGCCAGCGTACCGAAATCCTCAATGGCAAACAGCACCCAGCCCAGCACCACCAGCGCCATGGTCAGCACGTGCCGCAGCGCGCGCGGAATACGCGCCAGCCGCGCTTCCCCTATCAGACGCTCCGCGGAAAGCAAGGCGAAATAATACAGCCCCCACAGCACATAATTCCATGCCGCACCATGCCACAGGCCGGTCAGTGCCCAAACCACCAACAGGTTGACAAATGTCCGTGCCGTCCCGCGACGACTGCCGCCCAGCGGGATATACACATAATCCCGGAACCAACGGCTGAGCGTGATATGCCAACGCCGCCAAAACTCCTTGATGCTCTGTGCGGCATAGGGATAACGAAAGTTGACCGGAATATCAAAACCAAACATACCGCCAAGTCCGCGCGCCATATCTGAATAACCGGAAAAATCAAAGTAAATCTGCATGGTGAAGGCAGCCGCACCCATCCACGCGCCCAATATGCCGATGCTATTCGGCAGCGCGCGCAGACCGTCCCAGAGCTGTCCCATTGGATTGGCCAGCAGCATCTTTTTACCCAAGCCGATCATCAGCAGGCAGAAGCCGTTGGCAATTTTATTCCATGTCTCCTCACGTCCCGCAAGCTGCCCGCTCAGTTCCTCATAGCGTACAATCGGCCCCGCGATCAGCTGTGGAAAAAAGGTCATATAAGTGGCAAAAGACACGATGCTTTTCTCCGCGCACGAGGCTTTTCGATATACGTCGATGACATAGGATACCACCTGAAAAGTGTAAAACGAAATGCCAAGCGGCAGCGGGAGCGGCTTTACAAGCACCTGCCCCAGCCCTATCACATCCAGCAGAAAGCCCGCATATTTAAACACAAGCAGAAGGCCCAAATCGAGTATCAGCGCTGCTATCAGCCAAAGCCGCCGGAAGCCAGCTTGGGCGCAGGCGGAAATCCGCCGCCCGATCATCCAATTGGCAACCGCCGTCAGCAAAATGGTAGGCAGAAACCAAGGCTCTCCCCAGCCGTAAAACACCAGATTTGCCGCCAGTAAAAACAGGTTGCGCCAACGGCGCGGAAAACAATAATATCCCACCAAAACGGCCGGCAGGAAAACAAACAGAAAAGCCAAACTGGCGAAGCTCAATCCCGCACCGCCTTTACGGATTCAGCAAATCCTGCACGGCCGTTTTGGCCGCAGCGTTATCCGCTGTGACGCAAAACACAACATAGACGCCGTCCTGCTCGAGCACCGCGCTTTCCAGCTTGGGCACCTCCTCCGGCTTATAATCCGAATACCCCTTGATCCAGCTGTCCGTGAAGGTTTGCAGCGCATCGGCAATGCGTGCCGCTGCGTCCGCATCAGTTGCCTCGAATACCGCTATGCTCTCCGCGGTCGCACCACTGCCGACACATGCCGCACTGTCCTGTACCAAATCCGTGCCGATATCGTAAAACCGACAGGCACCCGCGCTGTCCATATCGGTCATCTGATCGGTAAAGGTCACGCTCTCCCGAAGCTGCTGCACGGCATCCGTCGGTTTGATCGCCGCCTGCTGCTTACCGCAGCCTGTCACTGTCACGCAAAGAGCGGCAGCGAGCGCTGCCGCACACCATTTCATCCGCTGTTTCATTTTTCTTCCGCCTCCGCAATGCTCTCTTTGACCAGCTCCGCCCATTTTTCCGTATAGTCCTTGGCAGGATGAATGCCATCCGCCGCCGCGTCCGCAGGCAGGCATCCGTTTTCATCCGCGAGCGCAGAAAAAGCGTCGATATATACCGCGCTGTTCTCCTGCGCAATTTGCTCAATCTCCGCGTTGCAGGCCTGAATCGAGGCGTTATTCGTGTTGTTCTCATTTTGCTCGGACACCTCCGCCGACACCGGTGGAATGGCCGAAAGATAAAGAACGGCATTCGGGCAATACGAGCGCGCCGTGTCAATCACTTTACCGTATTCCTCAATAAAGGCATCGCGATTGCTCCAGCCGAGTTCATTCTCCCCAAAGAAAAAGACAATGTGCGCAAAATCCTTATCCTTCAGCAGCTCGATAACCGGAGTCTCGGTGTCCTTCCCCTACAGCATCGGCTGGTCAAAAACACTGTTTACATTCAGGCCCACGCGGTAGTAATATGCCGCTTTGGGCATCGCATCGTAGATATAAAAACTGTCAATATATGAATTGCCCACCAGCGCGGTATCTTCATATGCGGTGCGCTGTGTTTGCATCTGTTTGGTCACCTGCATCCGACCGGAACAACCGGTCAGGCAAAGCGCTGCCAAAACGCCAGCCAGCATGGACTGTGCCTTCATGTTCATCCGTTCCCTTCGTTTCTCATTTCTTGTCGAATCTTCTGGCAAAAGATTATATACCACAAACGTAGAACTAAGACAACAAAGGTAACAACATTGTTGTCATACTGATACCGGAATGAAACTTCCGTAGTTTGTTTCCCCACTCAGCCCTCCGCACTGTCATTTTCCGCGCATGACTCTGCCATTCCTCAAGCGTTGCGTTTCGTAGCTCTTCCGCTGCTTGCACACAAAAAAGCGGCAGCCGGTTTTCGGCTGCCACCCTTGATTCACTTGTCCAGTCCACACTTGTCCGCGCTCATTTGAGAACGCCAAGCGCCATGTCCCGGAAAATCCCCGGTCTGCTTTCCAATTCACGGAAGGTTCCTTTTTCTGCAATCTCTCTCCCGCTTTTCAACCTCCTGCTGAATCCATTTTTCCGATGTCGTAAGCAATATTCGCTCGCCTTGCGGCCTCTTTTACCTCGGACAGGCCGACCTCCCGCTCCGTACCACAGCAGATATTGTGATACAGCGTATCCTGTGCGGCTGCTTGTTCCTGGTAGAAAAATCCAGAGGGACCAATCACAATCCCGCTGAGCACGGTCTCATTTGTTCTGATTTCCTGCCCATGGCCGTATGATCTTTGTACGCAGACATCTTATTCATACTTTTCGATACTAACGCATCAAACGCTTTCATCTGCTCGATGTGCTGGCGCAGATAATTGATGCAGGAATCGTCACTGATTGAACCATCTGCCTCAGTCTCATCCTTGGCGCCCAGACCATTTTCTACAACCACCCGCGGCAATCGATAGCGGTCATATAGGTCATCAAGCGCATATCGCACACCCTCGAGGTCGATCTGCCATCCCCAGTCCAACGATTGCAAATACAGATTGTTGACACCACCGAGCAAATTGCCCTCGCCCCGCGCTATTGGCTACGCAATCCGGCAGGTGGACATATAATAAAAAAGATAATGAAGTCAACCGCGCCTTCCTTCGATACAGTTTTTCTTCCTCACTGAGTGCAAGATCCCACTTTTGTTTCGTTTATCTGGCGCGAGAGGCTATATAGCAAATCGTTGCGTACCTTCCTATCCGCTACGCCCATTATGCCGCGCACCATCCCCAGCCGAAATTCTTCTAAATTCCATTTTTTATCCTTGATGTATTTGTCGAGGACCTCAGTTTACAGTGTGCAGTGCCGATTGATAGGTTGTGCTTATTGCTCTCCCACAAAATTGCACTTTTGCATTTCTATTGGACTGTTATTTATCTGCATTCAAAACGAACATGGCCTTATACAAAAAAGCACTCCCGACCGTATAAACGGTCGGGAGTGCCCTGTCTGTCGATACTATCCAATCACAGCATATATCTTGAAAATATTATGCTGCAAGCTGGATATACCGCTGCAGAATCGCAGCCACCTGTGCACGAGTTGCCTCGCCCTGCGGAGCAAGAGTCGTATTGGTGATACCGGTGATCAGGCCGTTTTCCACTGCCCAAGTCATCGCCTGTCGTGCATAATTGCTAACGCTGGAAGCATCCGTATAGCCGCTCAGATTTCCCGATACCGCCGGTTGACCCGCATAGCGATACAACATGGTTGCCAACTGCTCACGTGTCAATCGATCTTCCATATTGGAACCATCAGATACGCCGCTCTCCAGTGCCCATTGACGTCCTGCGTCATACCAGTTTTCGCCTGTCGAGGTATCTACACCCTCGTAACGGGCCAGAACAGTAACGATCATCGCGCGGTTCATTGCCGTTTCAGGAGAAAACATATTCTGGCTGGTTCCAGAAAACAGCTCACGGCTGCTAACAAACGCAACTGCATCTGAACCCCAGTAGCTGTCTGGCACATCAATAAAGTTCTTGCTGTTGTCCACGATTTTTACTGTATCACCATCGGACAGCTTTGCAGCAACGCCATTTTCTGTCGTCAAGCTATCCTTTATGATTTCCTCAGTGCCGTCTGCCTTGACAAGAATTGCAACCGTACCCGGCGTTACATTGGCCACGGGAATTTCCACCGACACACTGTTTTCCGAGTCCATAGACATGGTTACAGTCGGAGCATTCGCCGATTCGGATGTAGCAAAAACCTCCGGTATCGGTGCTGCAACCGCGCTATTGTTCTCCTGCGCCATGCGAATTGCTGTTCCGGACAGGTAGACGGTGCTGGATGTTTCACCGCTCTCACTTACGAATGTTATGGAATTCGATCCGTCGCGGTTATCCATAGTTACCCGACTGGAGCCGTCAGACTTCTCAGTCACTTCTATCTTATTGCCATCCGCATCTGTCGTAGTCGTGGTTACTGTACCATCTCGACTGGTTTCAACCACTTCGGTCGTACCGTCAGGATACCTTGTTGTCTCGGTCTTAGAACCATCCGGCTGGATTACCGTTGTCGTAGTGGACCCATCCGGGTTTTTGACCGTTTCCGTGGTTATGTCAGAGGAGGAACTGCTGGAGGAACTGTCAGACGAGCCATTATCTACATATGTCCACTTTGCATGCAGCATCAAATCATTCGTTATTGGGGTATTAAAATTGAATGCTGTCATCAAAGAGGAATCCGTATACCAGCCGTCAAAGCGATAGCCTTCCTTCGATGGTGCACTCGGTTCAACTGCCAGTTCGCCTTCAGCGATGATCTGGCTGGGAACCTCACTGCCACCATTGCTGTTGAACGTGATGGTAAACGTCGGAATCGCTTCGTCTGCCCAATGTGCGGTAAAGGATAGGTCACCGCTCACCGTTCCTGCGGGAATGGTCAAATCCACTGTCGGTGTATCCATGCCGGTATAGGTCCATCCAGCAAACACAAACCCATCGCGTGTCGGATTTTGCAGAGTCAGAGTATCCTCAACAGTGTAGGAATCCGGATTCTCCGTGGCATTGATGCCGCCATCCAGCTGATATGTGATCTGATAACGAATGAGGTCAAACTCTGCGGTAACAGTCACATCATAAGATGGCATTACGAAGGTTCCATCCTTCTCAACCGGGACGGTTGTTTCCGGATCATCCGTCTTATAGACTGTAATACCATTTTCCTTGAGCTCATAGCCCGCCTTCGGCTCAGCCGTCACTTGAACTATCTCGTTTTCCGCTGCCGTCTGCGGCTCAACTGTAATGACGCCATTGACGATAGCCGTATCCTTGCGGATGAAGTATACGCCTTCCGCAATCACGTTTACCGTCACGGTATATTCCTGTGTGCTTCCATCCTCTGCCGTGACAGTATATATCACAGGATCAGTGAAGTCCTGCTCGGCCCCGCTGGCCGGCGTTACGCTGGCATTATCGCTGACCGTGATGATCGGTGACAAGCTACCCACCTCTGTTCCAAACGGAGCTGTCACAGTGATTTCATACGTTTGCTCATCAATTTCAGTCAACGAATTTGCAATTTCAAAGCTGAGAATCTTCTTTTCCGAAGATTTCTGCTGCAGGTTGCCGTACGCTGCAACCAGCTGATCATACGCCTGCAGTATCTCGTCAATATCCGCCAGCGCGGTCTTACCCTGCGCTGCCTGTGCCGCCGAAAGCGCGATTTGATATGCGCTCCAGCTCGTCGCAGAGTATTTGTTTTCATCCAGATCGCCGTATGTGTTAATCTGATTCGACAGTTTGGTGCGCGCTGTATCCAGCACTCCGGTCAGCGCCTCATAGCTGCGGTCTAAGATATTCTGAGCCTCTACTACCTCCGCCTGATACTGCGGCGGAATCGTTACCATGTTTTGCGCCGCCGTGTATGCAGTTTCATACGCCATCTTAAGAGATTGCGCATACGCATCACTCAGAGCGTTGACTTCTTCCACACTCGGCATCTTGCTGAGCAGGTTGGCCAATGCGCTGGTGTCAACCGCCACGATACCACGCGGTACAGCATAGATTTCATAGATTGTAGGCGTAATGCCGCTCCATGCAAACTTCAGTTCATAGACCTCACCGATTGTGCTGGAGTTATACACCGGCAGATTATTGACCGCTTCCGTCATCTGGCCAACCTGGACAAACTCGCCATTTGTATTGCTGCCCTTAGCATACACCGTCACCGGTTTGCTGGAGCTGACCGCTGTACCATCCTGCACCACGTTGATCTGCTCCAAATCAGTGATTTCCGATAGACGGTAAATCAGATAACCATCCTGCACGCCCTGCATATTCGGACGGAAACCTGTAGTCAAGCTGCCATCAATTACCTGGCTGGGCGTATAGCCTTTCTGCTCTGCCGGAACGGCGGTGAAGGCCACATTTTGCTCCGGCATATACTCGCCGTCGTTGATGACGATTTCGTTTACATGAACATATCTGCTATCATAGTCCGCTGTGAACAGGATGCGCAGATAGCGAGCCTCCGTCGCCTCAACCGAGCCTTCCGCATACAGCTTATTCGGATAGGTGGAGGATGCCTTATACAGTCCGGAATTGAGTGCCGTGCTGTCAGCATCGTTCGTATTTTCTACTCCGTCACCAATTGTGATGACATCCACCCAGCCGCTATCCTTGCTCATGGACACCTGCACTTTACCGTCACGGATATAGTTGAGCGCATCGTCCTGCACATACAGCTTCAGGTTGGTGATGGTACGGGTCTGACCCAAATCGTAGAGAATCCAGTCATTTGCGGAAGGATAGTCCGAAAAAATAATCTTGGAATCAATATTGTCATCAAACAGATTGCCTGTTGTTCCCTGCTTTCTGGAGTCATCATCGCTCCAGTTCGCTTGGATGATCAGATTGGTATCCAGATACACCGGACCGGTCACTTCCTGATAGGTGGCCGACAATGCAGTTAAGTTGATTGTGACCTCCTGACCACTGGTATTGACAAGTTCAATATAACGAATATTCTTCACGCCATCCAGCGGCAGGGACAAGGTCGTCAGCTGGGATCGGCTTGCGCCGCCTTTTACCGTAATCTTGTCATCGCCGTCATGCTGCACCGTTATCGAATTGACCGAACGGATGCGTCCAAGGTCAATACCAACATAGGCATTTGCCGGCAGCGTAATGGAAGGTGCGTCCACAGTTGCGTGGGTGTCATCCATCTCTCCCATCGGAGTGGTGACCGTTGCATCATCACTCTTGTACATGAAGTCCACAGTGATTGCAGTCGGATCGAAGGTCTTGACCGAGATTTCCGAGAAATACAGCCACTTCTGGATCTGCTTGGTATTGGTCAGGCGGATATACTGCGCCTGTACGCCTCGCAGATTTTCTTCAATGATATCCTGTCCACTGCTAGCGCCGGTATAAGTTTTGAACTCTTTCCAGTCAAGATTATCGGTAGAATATTCCAGTTTGTAATTGGTCCACTTGTCTTGGCTCCCACTTTTACCGATCACAAACCGCACTTCACCGACTTCAATGACCTTGCCCAAATCTACGCCAATGTAATCGCCGACCAAGCTGATGTCATTATTAGGAGCATTTCTCGGGTCGTAATAGGCAAAGGTGCTGTCGCTTCCGTCAAACAGGTTGTTCTCGTTCGAACCACCCTGCAAGATCCAGTCAGATGTCCGGATCAGCGACATCGTAAACGCATTGGGATTGTACTCTTCCACGACAAACTCGAAGATTTTTACCCATCCCGATGTCTGTGTTTTATTCCGCAGTCGGATGTATTGCGCCTCGATATTGAGTGTGCTTAAATCAATCACGGTATTGCCGCTAACTGCGCCACCGGGCACCTCGGTGTATTGAGTGCCGTTAGTCGAGTATTCCAACACACCGTCCGTAATCTTATCCGTCCCGCCGTCCTGTGTGATCTGCACGCGGCCCAACTTTTTGACTTCTCCAAAATTGATGCCAATGAACGCTTCCGCCGGAACCTTATCGCGTCCCGGGTCACCGCTCGGTGCCTGCGGATTTTCTGCCAAGTGCACATAAGAACCTGTATTTCCGTCCAGAATATTGTTCAGTGCACCGCCGGCAACACGCACATTGTCCGACTTAAACACCGTACCGGTCAGGCGTGCCGGACCCGGCACCACATCCGCAACTTCATCATTGATCTGGATTTCACGTACGGCAAGCCAATTCTGTTTGGCGGCTGTTGTATAAACGCGGATGCCCATAACACCCTTCAGCCCCAAGTCTGTCATACGCAACGAATTACCGCCGGCATATGTGCCATTCGGAACATCTTGCCATGCCTTTCCATCCGTCGTGTATTCCAGCTTGCTCGCCGGCAAGCAGTCGTTATTATCCGCAGCGCTTGTGCCTGTCAGAATCGCCACGCGGTCGACATCGACCTTACGGCTGAACAATACGCCTACATAGTCGTTCGCTTTTGTCTGGCGGGCAAAATGTGCATACGATGCTGCGTCATTGTCAAGCATCTTGTTGACATCATTACTGCCGTTTGTACCTACATCGCTAAAGCTATGGATAGGTGTTTCAACCAGCAGGGTCGGGTCAAGGATCAGTTCCACTTTTTTGCCGACCATCGACAGCAGCGCCTTGGTAAACGGCTGGATATGCTGTACGCCAACCTCCGCATACTGTATGTCGTTTACATAGCTGAAACCGTGCTGGTTTGAAGCCTGATACAGCGAATTTGCCGCCGTATAGTTGCTGACAATCAAGCTGGAATCCCCGTTATTCTGGATTGCCTCCAACGCATCCAGCAGCTTCAGGTTTGCTTCTGTCACTTCTTCCCACGAATCCAGCCAGTAGATGATCTGGTTGCGGATGCGCTCGTTGCCCGAAGTCTTGTATGTACTTGCCGCTTCCTTTAAAGTAGTGAAAATTTCCTTGAGCGCGGTAATATCTTCCTGCGCTACCGCAGCACCGCTGTTGAGGTTATTGCGCGCTCTGGTCAGCAGATCCTTGATATCCACTGACTCCTGCAACGCTACAACACGACCATCCATGGCTTGGTTAATCATGTGCTTGGACATCTCGCGCAGCGCGGTAGAAGCCGGCGTCTCCTCATAGCTTTCATGATCGACATATTTGAAAGAATCGATCCACGCCTGATCCGCTTCATCCTTCGTCCAAATATGCCAGGAATAGCAAGCATTGCCGAAAATGGCAACCTTGGAAGGCTCTGATTGCTGCATCGGATTGAGGATGATGCCCTGAATATTCTGCGGCTGCACACCAACCTGCAAGAAGTTCGTGTAACCACCCATAATCAGATGCCGCTTGGAGTTATCCGAGCAAGGCCAGTTGATCCACAGGTACGGACCGCGGCCTACCCAGCTTGTAAAGTTCTGGGTGAAGTTTTGCGAAACCTCGCCCCAAACCTTGCCGCCGGTGACAACAAGCGGCACGGTTGCCGGCATATTCTGACCGAAATATTTCAGCTGGTTATTGCCGCTGCCATACATATACGCATTGGGGCAGAACGGAACCGTGGTTTTTAGTCCCGGGTACTTCGCCTGCATCTCAGGCGAAGAAACCCAATCCACAAGTTCCTTCATCAGTCGGGTTTGCAGCTCCCAGCCGGTCTCGTTATCGCCGCCCGGCACGCCTGCGTCATCCGCCAAAACCGCGATCTGCCGCACACCATATTTCATGGTCTGCTCAAACTTTTCTTTGAGTCTCTGAACAGACTCTGCATAGTTATTCGCGTTGATTGGATTGCTCATAAACGGATGGAGCGCAAAAACGAACTGGCACTTGGACTCGTTACCCGCTTTTGCCAGCGGTGCAATCAAATCCTGAAGTTCTTGATCGGTATACAGCGTCCGCCATTGCGCATTATGCTTGGGGTCGTCCTTCGGCGCATAGAAGTACGAATTGAGCTTATAATAGCCGCCCCACCGCATCAGTTCCGCGCGATCTTCGACGCTCCACGGGTTGCCGTAATAGCCTTCAATAAAGCCACGCGACGCAACATCCGCCCAGTCTTTGATATCCAGCTGGCGAACCTCACGCGTGCTGTCATCAACCTGCTGGAAAATTTGCAGCAGTGTGGTCAGGCCATAGAACGCAGCATCTGTATGACGGCCTACCACATAAATTTTATCTTCTGCAATCTTCAGGCAGTAGCCGTCAATTTTGCTGAATACCTCGTCTTCTGCGGCTACGCCTATGCCGGATAACGCTTCGTCATTATCCGTCGAGACACCAACCAGCACGTTCGCTTCGGCAGCAGACGTTTCCGTCAGCGTGATGCCCACTTCCTTGAACGCCTCTACTGCGCGGGCTTCCGTATACTCATCGATACTGGCCCCATAAAAGACATTCATTGCAGCAGGCAGCGCCACCGTGCTTTTCTGATACGTAATGGTCTGCGGAATAGGATATAATTCATATTCCGCAGATGCAGGGGCTACATCTGCCGCCAATGCCATTGGCTCAAACGCCGCCATGCTGACAAACATCAGCACCGCCAGCAACAGGCTAACCCCTTGCTTTATTCTCCTTCTTTTCATTTTTCTACCTCGATTCCGTGCATCATATAACTGTAAGCACAGCCATAAAATGTTTTTCGCAAAGATATTCTGTGTCTCTCACACCATCAAGAATTATCCACTAACGTTAATATGCTTCTCCATCTCCTCTGTGCTTAAATCGATGAAACGTATTTTGCCTGCATTATATTCCTCCCTCCAGCTGATGTAGTCTTCTCATCCCCTCAAATACATCGCACCAGTAGCCGCAAGGCAAACCGGAACAAAACCTTTGTTTTTATTTTAACAATTGTGTACCTCTGTTGTCCATTTCCATAACATCCAACATTATACATTTATTTTCATGCACAATAACGATTATCTTGGACTATTGTATCCTTATCTTGATACATGTGTCATGTCATCTAAACAATAGACTACAACAAACCGTTCCCGCCATCGTTTGTTCCCCGGTGTTCAGAGGGCCTCCCCGAGATGACGCGAATCGTACGCAACATTTGTGTTTTTATGCCCAAATAGCAAAACCGCACTTTACCTTGCGATAAAGTGCGGTAATCCAGCGAGCGAGTGCGGATTTGCAGCCCATCTCTTGTTTGTCCCTTTTCAGACGAAGCACCGTGTGCTACTTCACCTCGTGCGGAATCGTGAACTTGTCCACTGTGATCTTGCCGTCCGCTGCCTCCGCCAGCATCATGGTAATCTCCTGATGGAAGCGCCGCGGGCCGCAGGAGCCGGGATTGAGCCACAGCAGGCCGTCTTTTTCTTCCTGCACATACTTGTGCGAATGGCCGAACACCACCACATCCACGCCGGGAAGGTCTTTGGGCACTTCCTTTTTGTTGTGCACCATGAAAAAGGTCACACCACCCAGTGTGATGGTCAGATCATGCGGGATTTCCTCTGCCCAGTCCTTGTCGTTATTGCCGCGGACAACATACAGCGGCGCATACTGCCGCAGCTCATCCACAATGCTCTGCTTATTAATGTCGCCGCCGTGCAGGATGGCGTCGGCGGTTTTCAACCGCTCCGCTACCTCGGGCCGCAACAGACCGTGGGTATCGGAAAGAATGACGATTTTCATTTTGTCTACCTTCTATCGTAGGTTTGTTTGATATTTGGATATATGGCCTGCAACACTTTCAGCCCGTTGCCGTGATGATAGACGTAGTAACAGGCTGCGGTTTTCATCGTTCTGCTCCCTCAGATGAGGATACCGTCACAGTGGTCGACCTCATGCTGGATAATCTGGGCCGTCCAGCCGGTGAAGGTCTTGATGCGCTGCTGAAACTGCTCGTTCTGCCAGCGCACCTTGATGGTCTGCCATCTTTTGGCCGGGCGCACACCGGTAAGTGACAAGCAGCCCTCCTCTATTTCGTAAGGCCCGGATTTTTTGACAATCTCCGGGTTGAACATGACCATGTACTTACCCTCATTATCAAAGGCGATGATGCGTTTATTGACCCCAATCATGTTGGCCGCCATACCCACGCAGCCCGCCTTGTGGTGCTCGAGCGTCTCCAGCAGGTCGACCGCGATCTGCTGGTCATCCGGTGTAGCAGGCTCAGCTTTCTGTGCCAGAAAAGTCTCGTCTTTACAAACTTCCCGAATCATTGTTGGTTCTCCCCCTGTCTCTGTATCACAAACTCGACTATCAGCCGCCCCCGCCCCGGGTATGATGAATGACCTCCGCGTCGGTCAATCCTCTCAGCTTCTGCGGCATATCATTTGCAAAAGTCAGGCTGTTGCACAGCATGCGAATACGCACTGTGACGCCTCCTTGTTGATGCTGTTCCTTTGCATTATACACGGCTGCGCGCAACGGAGCAAGTGCCTGTCCAATATGTATTGTACCTCTGCAATTGCTTTGTTGCGATTTGCTAATAGAGCCTTGCTGACTATTGGGGTTTTAGCTATACTAAATAAGGCATCCCATATACTGGCGCAATATCTATAGGATGAAGCGCCGGACGGGCTGGAACAGAGGATTCCAAGCGCGACGCGAGCAAACACATGAATGTTATATAGAAGCTGGATCAGCTGATTCCGGCGAAGTTTGTTAACAAAATAAACAAATTGGTGGTGGAATAAATGACGGAAGTAGTAGCAGCCCTGATCTGGGAGCAGGACAAGTTTATGATTTGCCAGCGCCCGCCCCACAAAGCCAGAGGAATGCTGTGGGAGTTTGTGGGCGGTAAAGTAGAGTCAGGCGAAACAAAAGAGCAGGCACTCATCCGGGAGTGTCAGGAAGAACTGGCTATTACTCCGGATGTAGGCCAAATATTCATGGATGTGACGCATGAATATCCGGATCTGACGGTACATCTGACGCTGTTTCATGCCACCATTCAAGAGGGGGTACCACAGAAACTGGAGCACAATGATATTCGCTGGATCACTGCTGGGGAAATCGATCAATATGCGTTTTGTCCGGCGGATGAGGAGATACTGAGGAAGCTAAAAGATGCCTACTAAACCATATCATAATTCGTGCGTAACACATTCCAGAGATGCGCAAAGCTGCTGGGCGAATTCGATTTCGGAATGACAACGCAAACAGCGGACGAAAGATGACCATTGGGATCGACAATGCGGTATTACACAATCTCAATATAGCCCCCTGACCTATGACGACGTGCACTTTACATGGCAAGGGCACACAGCCTTTGCCACCAGACTTTTGGAGGAACTCAAATGAAACGAACGATACCCCTGCTTATTTCCCTTCTTCTGCTCACCGGGTGCGGCGGAAGGGACTCAGACGACTCCTATCAGCAGATCACGCAGGAGAAAGCCAGGGAAATGATAGATACCCAAGAAGTTATTGTTTTGGATGTTCGGGAGCAAGACGAATACGACGGTGGCCATATTCCCGGTGCTGTCTTGCTTCCGGTAGGTACCATTGATGAAGAAACCGCCGCCGCTGTGATTCCTGAAAAGGATTCCACGGTCCTGGTCTACTGCCGCAGCGGACGCCGCAGCAAAACCGCGTCCTCCACACTAGCCGAACTGGGCTACACCAATATCTACGAATTCGGCGGCATCAACACATGGCCCTATAATACGGAGCCGTAAGGTGAGCGACAATCTGTGGCCCGTACAGAATCTTACATCGACATAGCCATAGAAGTTGGTTAAGGCCTCCCATTTCTATTCTCTGGTCAGTTGGCCAGAGAATAGTCAACCAGAGTGTGCCGGATATGCAAGGATTCACCCCGACAAGACAAATTACAGTGTCACCGCCAAGAGTACAAAGGTAACCCGACATACGGTGCCCAAGCACGATGAGATGATACAGATAAAAACAAGCCATCTGCAAGCAACACTGCTTGCAGACGGCTATTATTTTCACTCTGTGTCTTATTCCTGCCGCAGACGTTCCACCACCGAGTACCGCTCGGCCGCGCGGCTGCTCAGAACCGGGATCGCCACCCCCAAAACCGCAAACAGCGGCAGCACCAGCAGGACGGGCAGCACCGTGAACCGGTAGGTAAAGAACCAGAACATCCGCTCGACCGCTGCGCCTGCCAGCGGCGCAAGCGCCACGGTCAGCAGCATGGTCAGGGCAAGCGTACTGAGCATATACAGCAAGCCCTCGCACACCAGCATCCGCCGCAGCTGCCGCGGCGTCATGCCGATGGCCTGCAGCACCGCAAGCTCATGCCGCCGCGCGATGATGCCGGTCAGGATAGCGTTAAAGAAGTTGAGCACGCCGACCAGCCCGATGATCAGGCACAGCACGCCGCCAAGCGTCAGAAACATATTGCGGAAGCTGTAAAACTCCGCGCTGTATGTCGCGCGGCTGGCATAATCCAGCTCGGGGGCAACGCTTGTCGTGTAATCGGCGAGAAAGGCCTCCATCGCGGCGTCCGCACCATCCTGCACGTCAAAGGCGTAGTACATCACTGTGTCCGTCCCCGTATCCTGACAGAAGGTCTCGCTATTCATGACAAACTCATCCGCGCCGTAGTAGCGGTAGTTCAGTCCGGACGGCACCGCGACCCGCGCCGCGACCGTATAGGTTTCGTCGCGGAACGTCTCCGCGCGGGACAGGATACTGCGCCCCGCCGCGTAGGCGGCATCCAACTCCTCCGGCGCAATGGCCGCACCGGTCTCCGCGTCGTAATACGCAAAGCGCTCGACATAACGCAGCGTCACCGTATCGCCCACGTGCGCCCAATGGCTGTTTTCTTCCACCTTGCCGTACTCGTCGACCGTATACACCGCGGCGATGTATCGGCTGCCCGGCGCATATACACGGTCAAGGTCGCCCTCCAGCACGGTCAGGCGATCCAGTGCAAATGCCTCCATGCCGTACAGTTGCACACGGTCGGCGAGCAGGCCATCCGCCGTCCGCTCCGCATAGTCTACCTGCTGGTCGATCACTTCCGCGTCGTACCACCGCGCGCGTCCGGTGCGGTACCAGTCCTCGGTGACAAACTCCTGCACGGCGGTCGTCAGGCCGTATACACAGCCGCCCTGTTGCACGCCGCCCGCGGCCTGCACATCCGTGACCGCCTGCTCGGGCAACGCCTGCGCGGCACTGCCCCAGAGCGTGCCGACCTGAAAATAATCGGCGTTTGCCAGCTGGAAATCCGCCGCTGCCATGCCGCGCAGGTATTTTTCCAGATCGAACCCGCGCGTGAAGGTCATCGTGACCGTCAGCAGCACGACTGCCAGCGACAGCGACAGGATGGTCACGGCCGTCTTGCCGCGGCTGCGGCCCAGATTGGCCCACGCCATCGACCAGAGCGAGATCCGTTTGCCGCCGCGCCGAATGTGGCGGCGGTTTTTCGCGCCCTCGGTGTAGCGCACCGCCTCGACCGGCGAGACCTTGCCCGCCAGCCGTCCCGGCCGACGGCACGAAAGCAGCACGGTCGCCAGCGCAAACACCGCCGCGAACACAAAGATACGCGGGTCGGCCGACCGCACCTCCTCCATCCCATTCATGCGCCGCACGATGACCGGCGTGAGCACACAGCCCACCAGCCAGCCGGCCGCCAGCCCGATCGGGATGCCGACCAGCGACAGCGCGACCGCCTGCTGCCGGATGATCCGCCGCAGCTGACGCGGGGTCGTGCCGATGGTCTTGAGCAGCCCGTAAAACCGGATGTCGTTGGTCACCGAGATCTGGAACACGTTGTAAATGATCAGATAGCCGGTCAGCACGATCAGCAGCAGGATGGCCGCCAGCGCGGCTACGGTCGCGGGATCGCGCAGCGCTTCGGACAGCTGCGCACCCGTGTAGCCCCAGTTGACGCCGATGCGCACATAGTTCTCCTGCCCATTGTCCTCGCTCTGCATGCCATGGTCGTCAAGGATGGCGTTCAGATCCTGCTCGATGTGCTTGGCGCCGCTTCGCAGCATCATGTCCATATTCCAAGCACCAGTCATGCCGTCCTCGCCGGGCGGCGTGACACCCACCTCGTCCAGCACGGCTTGCACGCGGCTTTCAGGCAGCAGGATATGGCTGGCGACTACCGCCTCGTCGTACTCCCACCAGCCGCACAGCATAAAGGTTTGGGTGGTTTGATGGCCGTCCACGGTAAAAGTGACGGTAAACTGCGCCCCCAGCTCTGGCTCGACGCCCAGCAGCGCCAGCACACGGGTATCGGTCGCCGCCTCGTCCGTCCCCTCCTTGGGCAGCCGCCCCTCGACCGGGTCGCAATACATCCAGTGCGCCTGATTGGTGTCCGAATAGCCTATCTCGACGTGCGACTTGTTGAACGGCGCCTCGGTCGGCATGCCGAGGAACCGCCGCAGCCCCCATGCCGCGATGCGCGGGTCATCCCGCAGCGCTTCGAACTGTGCCTGCGTCAGATACTTGAAGCCGCCCTGTGAAAAGCCGCCTACCTGCCGGAAATTGCTCTGCTGCACCCCTTCGTTGAGTGACATCGCAATCGTCAGCAGCGCGGTGAACAGCAGCGCCGTCAGCGCGATCGCGGCCACCGCGATCCGGTTGCGGGCGCGGTTGGCACGCAGCGTGCGTAGGCTCAGGCGGAAGATACATCTGCGGTTTGCAACTTTCATGCTGCGCACCCCCTTACCGCGTCACAATCCGCCCGTCCTCGATGCGGACGATGCGGTCGGCCATCTGGGCGATCTCCTCATTGTGGGTGATCATGACCATGGTCTGTGCAAACTTCTGGCCGGTTACCTTCATAAGGCCCAGCACATCCTGGCTGGTTCGGCTGTCCAGATTGCCGGTAGGCTCATCGGCCAGAAGGATGGCGGGCTTGGTGGCAAGCGCCCGGGCGATGGCGACACGCTGCTGCTGGCCGCCGGACAGCTGACTGGGCAGACTTTGCAGCTTACTTTCCAGCCCAAGCGTCTGCACGACCTGCCCGATGTAGGCTTCGTCCACTCTACCGCCATCCAGTTGGATGGGCAGCACGATATTCTCCCACACGCTGAGCACCGGCACGAGGTTGTAGGACTGGAATACAAAGCCGATCTTTCGGCGGCGGAAGATGGTCAAAGCCTCGTCTTTTAAGTCGAAGATGTTCTTGCCGTCCACGGTAACCGTACCCGAGGTGGGCCGGTCCAGCCCGCCCAGCATGTGGAGCAGGGTGGATTTTCCAGAGCCCGAGGTGCCCACAATGGTCACAAATTCGCCTTGCTCGACGCTCAGCTCCACGCCGTCCAGAGCCTTTACCTGCGTACCCCCAGTGCCGTAATATTTTTTCAGATCACGGGTCTGTAAAATTATCATGATGCGTTCCTCCAGAGAAAAAGTCTGTACCGTCTTTTGACAATACAGACTTTAACATAGAAATCTGTCCTGATACTTTCGAGAATGTGACAGTTCTGACAGAAGTGGCTCATGATCTGGGCAGAAAAAGCGAAAAGATACTTCCTGCGCCCGGTGCACTTTCCACCTTCACATAGCCCCTCTGCTTTTCCGCGATCTGCCGGGTGAGGTAAAGGCCGATGCCCACGCCCTCCGCCTGCCAGACGCCGGGAGCGCGGTAAAACCGTCTGAAAATTTTGGCCTGCTCCGCCTCGGAAATGCCCGGGCCGGTATCACTTACCCGGACAGCGGAGAACAGTTCATAGTTTTTTACTTCCACTGTCACCGTGCCGCCGGACGGGGTATATTTTACAGCGTTGTCTATCAGGTTGCACACCGCCTCTTCGGTCCACTTGGGATCGAAGAGGGCGGAACCCTCTGTCTGCCGGGTGGTCAGGGTGATGCCCTTTTCCGCGGCTTTGGGCGCATACTGGGCGACAGCCCGCTCCACCACGGTCGAAATCTCGCCGGGCTGGGGATGGATGACAAGGATCCCTGTCTCCAGTCTGGAAGTTTTGACCAGCACCTCGATGAGTGTCTGGAGCTTTTCTGCCTGAGTGGAGATGGCGGCGGCGCAGTCCTTCCCCTGAGCTGTGAGCGGCTGCTCTGAGAGCAACTGCGCGTAGAGCTGCACATTGGCCACCGGGGTCTTGGTCTGGTGGGAGATATCGGAAATCAGGGCACTAATCTGTTCCTTCTGCTCCCGCATGTTCCGCGCAGACAAGGCGCTGGTCGCCAGATACCGTCCCAGTCGGCTTTCCAGAGAGGAAAGGCGACTCTCATCAAAAGTCTCTTCCGAAAAGTTGCCGTTCATGGCCGTGGTGAGCATATCATCCAGTCGCCGCATGATGCGGGAGGTCCGCCAGCGGTCGACGGCGACCACGACCAGCGCAAGCAGCAAGGCAGCGCCCATAATAAAATACCCGCTCATGGTTTCACCGCCCAGATGTAGCCGATACCGTATACCGTTTTCAGATATTCTGGTTTGGAGGGGTCAGCCTCCAGCTTACTCCGCAGCCGCTTGACCGTGACGGACAGGGCGTTTTCCTCCACAAATTCCGCACCGTCCGTCCATACCCGGTCCACCAGCGTGGCCCGGGGTACGGCATGCCCCCGGTTCTCCACCAATACCCGCAATAGCTTTTGCTCGGTTTTAGAAAGCTCCACCAGTCTGCCATCCCGGCGAAAGTCCATCAGGTCAAAATGAAAGACAAAAGGCCCCATCGACACGATATGGGTAGCCTTGGGCGTACTTCGCCGGAGCTGGGCGTTGACTCTGGCCCGGAGTACCGCCAGAGAAAAGGGCTTGGTGATATAGTCGTCCGCTCCCGCCTCCAGTCCGGTGACCTCGTCCAATTCCAGATCGTTGGCGGTGAGTAGGATTACCGGAGTGGCGTCGCCCGCTGCCCGCACCTGACGCAGCAGGTCCAGACCGCTGCCATCCGGAAGATTCACATCCAGAATCAGAAGGTCAAATTTCTCTCCTGCTACCGCTTCCCGGGCCTTGGCCAGATTGTTCCGGCATGTTACAGATATCTCCGGCTCTGTCAGCGCCATGGCAATTCCTTGCCCTAATGTCTCATCGTCCTCCAAAAGAAAAATGTGTTTCATGTTCGGTCCTCATCGCTTGTTGTTTCCATTCAGGATACAAGGGTTTTATGAATTTTTATTATACCACAAGTTCTGGCCTTGGAGCATGGGAATCGGTTGCCGACCATGAAGATCTATGCTATGATAGGGGGCTTACCACGGCCATCCAAACCGAATTTGACGAACAGAAGGGAGCGCAAGCTGAAACTCACCGGGCAAGTCCACGAGAGCGGGGAGAGCTTTGAACTGGGCGAATACTATATGGTAATTGGCACCTCCGCACTGGCGGGGTATGAGATTGACGGCGTGGCGAACATCTACGCCCTCCTCCGCCGGTGGCTCACCATCACCGGGAACCAATATGACCCGGCCAAGCACCGGGAGATCGCGGAGCTGTATGTGCCTGACCCGTGGTTCATCGCCTGTACGACAAGGCCGTACCCGGCTGTGCCCGTTTCCTGCGAGACGCCGTGGTTTACTGGGCAAAACAAGGAGGAAACAGGCCCCCGGCAAAAAGCCGGAGGCCTGTCCTTACTCCGCCGCTATATCCCGTCCCCGGAGATACAGCAGAGCGAGAAGTGAAAATACTATGGTATAGACCAATGCCGAGAGTACAAACCGCAGCAAATCCAGCTCCATCTGGGGGTTATTGGCCCGCATCCCCATGCACAGCAGGGAGTATGGGAACACATATCCCCACCCCTGAGCGGTGAACAGTAGGCATCCATCCTGTTATCGGAAAGTAAATTCAAAAATTCATCTCCGGCAAAGCACAGAAGGCGGTGCGTCAGCACTTACCAGAATTACATCCGGGATCGACGAGGGCAGCTATTTTGAGCTGCTCAAATACCAGCGGCCAGGCGGCAAGGAGCTGTCTCCTAAAACCGCAGTCAACAGTCACGGTGTGTTTTACCGCACGCTCAATCAGACCTTCAACATCAACTCGATCCGCAGCAACCAAATTGATCGCCTGAAGCGCGAAAGCGCTGAGCGCATGGAACGCTTTATCCGCTCCAGCATTGCCCAATAAGAGTAAAACCGCGATACCGAAAATATGAATTCGAAAATGAGTTCTGAAAATGACTTTAGGTATAAAAAAACGGTATTAAACCAAAGTTTAATACCGTTTTTCTGGCGGAGAGTCAGGGATTTGAAGAGCCAAATTTTGGAACTTATGCGCTAATTCCGTATTATCTTATCCCATTTTGTTTGGAATGATATGATATTCAGAACATTTGAGCACAGTTGGTTTTTATGCTTTCAGGCTGTAAAGGGTACTTTTAAGGGTACGGGACAGCCCCGCTTTGCATCGCGGTTTGATCTCAAAACACCCATCCACTATTGCTTTCCTGCCCCTCGCATCGGCACTCATACCGACGCAAGGGGCAGCTTTTATTCTGCATAACGATAGACAATTTCCCAACGCTTGACACGGTGCTTTACGTTGCAATCACCTACAATGCTTCTATGAAAACCTGTTCCTGTTTTTTCATTTCTGCTGCAAAGCTTTCATAGCAGTTTGCGTTTTGTGGGATTTGCAGTCCGTGTTTGATAATACAGATATCTTCCCTTGGTTCAACATTGTTTTCGTAAGTTGAACCCTTGTTCAGCTTCAACTGTAAAATGCAATCTTCCCCTATTTCCGGATAGAAAAATATTCCTTTCTTTGCATCGAATCGAAACATGTAAGCAAGCATTTGCAGATAATCTCTGTTACCGATATTATGCATTGGTTTATATTTGGCATCCGCGATGACACGCTGTGCAGTATTTTCGCTAATAAAATCTGGATATATCAAACCTTTGCGCTGCGCGAACAACCACTGTGCCCCTATACCACGCTTGTTCATCGGATGATAAAAGTGCTTGCCTATCAGGATATTGATATACTCTTCCCACAGCCATGCTCCATCAAACAGCAGTCCGAAAACTTGACGCGACCCCGCCCCCATCTGATGCTGCTCGTGCTGCAAAATCAAAAGGCATAGCCGTTGTAGCGCTCGATACTCACGATAATACGCATGCCTTACAGGATTGTTCCTATTTTCTGCAACAATTTTTGCTCTATGATAGGGTTGATATGCCGGCGTTGCACTCACAACCAGCGCCACTTCATCTCGCACTGCCGCAAGCAGTTTTCTGCCGAATGCATTTAGCTTGATGTACTCAATTGTATGGCGCACCTGTATGGCGCACCAATTCCATCAACGTATTGTCATAAGAATACTCTCTCTGATGATACGCAACAGTTCCCACAAAAGGCGTGTTCTGTGCAATATGCCGAGTAATGTCAATAACGCCTTTTACATTGCTGTCATTGTAATTTCTCTTCACATATGTTTTGTAAACACCCTTGCGCATCGCCGCCTTAAGATAACGCGGAAACAAAAACACTAACAGGTGAAACAGCGCATTGTCCTGATTTGCATCCGTCATCAAATCGACTAAGTTTGGATATTTCAACACTTGCTCTAGCAAATACTGAAAGAAATAGTCTTTTTCACCGTCAGAGAAGCGCGAAGTGATAACGAGCCGCTCATTCCCATACCCCACAAACCCTATTACATTTCCGGAACGATAACAGTCATTCACGCTTTGCAGAATCATTTGCTCAGCTATGAGATCGTCCGATTCGTCAACTCGCTCCGGAAACACAAAAACGCCTTCCCGTTCGAGCTGCTTGAACGTTTTGTTTGCGACCTTTTGTGTAATGTCTGGTATTTCTGAAAAAGACGCTCTGGGCACGACAGTATTATCTCTAATTCTCAGTTGCTTCATCGGTATCTCCGTCACACGTCTCCGGATAGCCATACGCTTTTTCGAACCGCTGCATTATGCCAGATTCGTCATACATGCCGTGGACATACTCCTGCAGCAAAGGACGCAAGCAATCCGTCCAGAGCTGATCAAAACTCAAGGTTTGCAGCTTCAAAAAGTATGCTGCGCCAATTTGATAGTTTTCATTGAGTTCTTCCGTATTGGCAATCACTTGATTCAATGCCGTCATACGTCGAATGGCTTCCTCTTTCTTTTCCCCAATCTGATCAAGCATCTCCAGCCGATCGTTCGCCTTGATCTCAATGAATCGAAAACGGCGGCGCATCGCAAAATCAAAACTGTCTACCGAACGGTCAATATCATTCATTGTTCCGATCAAATAGACATTCTCCGGGATATAGAATTTTTCATCCGGATCCACATGCATATTGGCATATTGCGTCGATACGGCACCAGTTTCTCCTCGATAACCCGTATCTATCGCAAAGAAAAGCTCACCAAAAATCTTAGAGATCTCACCGCGATTGATTTCATCGATGATAAAGACATAGTTCTTTCGTTGTTCCCGCTTCACAGCCGCTTTTGCAGCTTTTTTCTTTCTGGATTTGATTTCTTTATAAAGCGCAAAATCATAGGAATATGCTTGCGTTGCAAATTGCTTGCCAAAAAAACTGGTAACATCCTTTATCTTATCAAATATTCGATCTGATTCCAGCATTTTTCTGATTTCGTCCATATTTAGACTGAGCGTATCCACACATGCATTACCCGGAATGCGGATGCTAATGTGTCGATCATCAATGCCTGTAATGAAAAACGTGTTGCCAGTAATGGTACGGAACTCGTCCTCTCCCAGTTGTATGCTCGCAAAAAACTCCTCCAACGCATCTTGCGCGGATACTTCCTTTGCAATCATCTCTTGCGATTTTGAAGAATCCTCGTAGTTTTTCCTGGCGCGGGCAATAAACTTTTTAAAAATGCCATCCTGTAACTCAAGCCCCATCGAGCCATCGCCATTAAGTTTAGGCCGTAAGCCCTCAACGAAATCCGTATAATCATAGCTCGGATGAAACTGCACAAACCCTATCTGCTGCTTTTGCTCATCCGGCAAATCTTCATACCGATCATAGTATCCCTCGCTGACAATATCCGCTGCAATTTCCCTCGCGAGATAGGTTTTACCTGTGCCGGGTGCTCCTCGGAAAATAATATTCTTTGAGGCTCGCAGCAGAGCCGAATATGGATTTGGCGCATCTTCGACGCGCTGTGCCGGCCTAACAGGTATATTTTCTATGTTATTCGCTGTTTTTTCCTCTCTCTCATTCTTATCACGATATACTAAAACAAATCGGTCTCCCGGTTCTCCAAATCGCTTTAAGCATTCCTGCACAAATAGGATTGTCGAGAAAATATTCCAGCAGTACAGCACAAACTGTCGGCCGTTATCATACCCATATGTCAAATATTCAATCGTATTGCGATATCTTCGATATTCATTGACACTTGAATATATGCCGCGTATCACCGGGTTGCTCGGCTTGTACTGGCAGATCGGAAACGTTTCTTTTTCCTCTATGGATAATGCCGCTAGCTGTTTCTCAAAAATTTGACACGCTATTCGCGGCATGGTCTGATTGGTATTTCGCCTTTCACCCCTGCCATATTTCCGTCGAATCACTGTTCCGTCCACTTTCTCAAAATACGTATCAAGCGGCTTATAATGGTCTCCCAATCCCAAGTCGTCCACTGTAAAACGCTCATCTGTGGATGATATTTGATTAGCAGTGATCGTCAATTCATATTTCTGCTGTTTTTCTTCAATCTCAAACCCTTCGTGCTGTAAAAATGTTTTTGCTTCTACGGCGTTAAACGTATCTGCTGCAATTTCTGTACCGTTTGCTAGATGATCTGCCACAGCAATCACATATTTGGGTGGATATCTCTTACCATCTTCTGCGATAAGCTCATATCTTGTGCTTTGATTTTGCACGGGTACGCCATGAGCGTCAATGTACTGCAATGCCGCTGTAATATCCTGTTTTTTTATCTTCGGAATCGCCATATCACACCTCAAGCTTTTCTTTATAAAAGTCATATCACATTGAAAAAATCAAACAGTTTCTCAACCCGCCACTACGCGCATGATTATTCGAGTATCTTCTTTTATTAGCTATTTCCATTGTACTGTATCAAAGCAACGTCTGCAAGGCGTACCTTAGCGCTTCGCACCTTCTTATTTTTGCACGCCGCTCCCCCATTTCTTGTAGAATTTTACATGATATGTTAATATCCAGATATGGACTATTATTTACCGGCAATTTAAGCAGCCGTGCGAGCAGAACTTTATGTCCCGGTTCATAAAACAAAGAGCACCTGAAAATTCCGAAATTGCATACCCACTGTTGAAATGGAGGTAGCGTATGAGCCAGTCCCGACTATTGCATATCCTCTCGATCCTGGAAACAGAAACCAACGAGCACCAGTCTTTATCCCTGCAAGACATTTGCCAGATTTTGTTCCGCCGGTATCCGGAAGATCGTTGCTCCCCGCAACGTGTGCGCAACGACATTGCCACTCTGCAGGCAGTCAGCGACGAAGGGATCGTGTCCTTTCATCTGGAACAGGAACCCACTTGGCGAAATAAAAAGCAATATCGCCTTTATCATCCCTCTTTCGGATTAAACGAAGCGCGCATGGTATTCGACTCGATCTCTATCAGTCCGTTGTTGAGCCAATCACAAAAGAACGCCATTCTTTCTTCATTAGAAGGCTTCCTTTCCCGCAAGGAAGTACAGCAGCTTAAGCAGCGTGTACAGGCGCGCCCTTGCCTGATGCAAAACGAGATGCTTCCACAGACGCTTCAGTTGATTTATCAGGCTATCGAAGATCACAAGTGCCTTTCCTTCAACTACACGCGATTTGATATCCACGGCCAACAGAAAATCGTCAAAAGCTATCAGCATATTCGCCCGATTCAGGTGATCTGGGAACAGGAACGCTACTATTTGATCGCCCTCAATCCTGCGCATGAGGAAACCGACCAACAGAGAAATTACCGCATTGACCGCATCATTAACATTGCCTTGGACGCAGGGACATGGAAAACGATTGCAGCTCCATTACACAGCTATGGTCAATTCGACATGTTTTCCTCCAAGGAGAAAAGTGTTGTCACATTCCGGATACATCAAACGCTTCTCGATATGGTTTTTGAAACCTTCGGAACTGATATTATCTGCCGCCCAGATTACGAAAAGGCGGACTGGATCATTTTCTCCGCCGAAGTCGATCTGTCTACAGGTTTCGATCGATGGGTGCTTCGTCAGGCCAACAAAATCGAAATCATCACGCCTCTGCCGGTACGGCAGCATATTCAGCAGCTTCTGCAGCAAATTCTTTCGAATTACGGCGATTAAATCGCATCCGGTGGTTTAGTTTTTCATATTTCAAAAAACTTATATGCTATCATTATGATAGAACCCATCCCACATTGTGATTCGGAGGTAGACATGCGCAGAGAATTGACACAATATTTTTCCAACCCGCACGAGTCCAATGGTCTTCTTCTCGCACAAGCGCCCACTGGATATGGCAAAACCTATGAAACCGTGCAGGCCATTTTTCAATATGTTCAGTCCGGCGGGCAATCTCAAGTCCTTTTCGTCACCAACCTGCTCAAAAACTTACCCGCAGAGGATTTGCGGAAAATCTACGAAAAGAACGAAATCGGTGACCGTTTTGACAAAGAAGTTCTCGTCTTGGCTTCTACGGCCTCTACGGTCGAGCAGGCCATTATACACGAAAGTATCCCTGCCGAATTTCAAACCGATGCGTATCAAGAGCTGCTGTCTGCCTGTAAAAATAAGCAGCGGCTCGAACAGCAGAGCGGTGAATCCAGCCCCGGACTCACACAGTGGCTAAGCGAGCAGATCCGCACAAAGCTGGAACCGCAGTTCCGGCATGCGCTGGAGGCGCATCTGCGAAAAGCCTTCCCCAATGGACCTGCTCAGCGCCGCGAAGCCATTCGCAGCAAGAAAAAGTATCAATGGATCGCCAAGTTTTATCCCGCTGTTTTTTGGTCTGACTACAAAATCCTTCTGCTGTCCGTCAAAAAGCTGATGGCGCGCAATGTCACGTTGGTCGAGTCCAGTTTTGATTGCCTGTCCGACCGCATGCTCAAAAACCGGATCGTCTGCATCGACGAATTTGACGCCTCGCGCGCCGATATTTTAGACAGTCTGATTGACCAGGCGCTGAAGCTGCGCGCCGATTACCTTCAGCTTTTCTTGCAGGTCTATCAAAGCATTACCACCCATCAATGCTCTCGCGAGCTGGAAGCCGCACGAATAAAATATGAAGCCAACCGCACCCTGACATGGGACAGGCTGTTACAGCAGGCTGAGAAAATCTATCAGGACGGCGCGCTGTATTATAGCATGAAAACCGTTGACACCGGTGCCAACAAAGGCCGGAACTTTCTTTTTCACGACACCTCCTACCATACGGTGCTGAACGACAACCGCACACACATACGGGCCGTTTGCAACGAAGGTGCAGCACAGGTTCAAATCCATTTTGAGACCACGGAAGAATACAATGCTCACAAGCAGCAACCACGCATCGTGCTGCAAACACTGCTGCGGCGCATTCATGTCTTTCTGCAACGGTTTCAGCGCTATGTCTATGGTTGGGCTTCCTGTAATGCCAAAGCGATCAATACCTGTCTGCCGCAAACCAATGACCTTTATACCACGGCAGCTGCCATAGATACCATCTTTCACGATTATTCACTCGCCGCGTATCAGCCAGCGCTTATGACCGGATATCTGGCCAAAAGCGAAAAACAGCATGGCAAGCAAGAGCTGCTCGCCCCCAACCTTTCCTTTTATGAAACGGGCTTCCGCCTGTTTGAATTCATCGACGACGACCACCACCGTGCAAAAACCTATCTGCAATATCTCCAGATGAAAAACACGCCGGAACGCATCTTGCTCTACCTCTGTCGTCTGGCCAAAGTCGTTGGTCTTTCCGCCACAGCGGCTTTGCCGACCGTGCTGGGCAATTATGATTTGCGATATATCAAGGGCAGCTGGGAGATCGCTATCATGAGCTTTCCGCAGAAACACAGGCGCAGATTCGGGCTCAGCTGCAAGAACTTTGGACACCCTATCGAGACGGCCGCATCCAACTCCATTTGGACGTGGTGGATCGAAGCGACCTGCATTTGCCGATTTTGGATCGCTTGACAGAAATATTCTCTTCAGCCGAACGCGCACAGCATTATGAGCGCCGTTTCATCAGCTTAGGCATGAAGGACTATATACAACATAGGTATTGCAATCTATTTACTGCGATGAAAGCCTTTTGGACGCACGCAGATATTCGGTCCTTTTTATGTCTCAATCAGGTGCTCCCCAAACCGGGAAAGGCAGAATTCGACGAAAACCTATTACACGACGCTTTTCACGATCTGCAGGCTATCTATGCCCCGGACACACAGGGAAGCATGACGGTTTTGCGCAGCGGCCCCCAGTTTGAAACTGCCAAAGACGCGCTATTACAGGACCTGCAAAACGGTGCCAAACGCTTCGTGCTTTCCAGCTATCAGACCCTCGGCGCCGGGCAAAATCTACAATACCGCATTCAAGATCGACACGGCTTTGTTCTGCTGCAAACCGACTTTGATGAAACAGACAGCCGTTTTTTCAAAAAGGATTTCGACGCCCTCTATCTGGGGGATATCACCCATACCATCGTCAACCTGAACGAAGAAGGCGCATTGGACGAAAAGTCCTTACTCCACTCCTGTTTCCAGGCAGAGTGCCTGTATGAGAATGACGAAATCTCCCATCAAACACTCGTGGACACGCTAAAAAACGCGCTTCGCCGCTTCGCCGGCACACCCATTCAATCCAATTCGAAGCAGAACAGCCTGCGGCAAAGCGACAGTTTCTACGGACAAATCACGCGGGATGTGCTGCAAGCCGTAGGACGCATGGGGAGAACCTTTGTTAAGAATCCCAACCTATATCTGTTTATCACAGAAAAGACCCTGCGCAATCTAAGCCCCGCCTGTCTGCGTGACCGTATTCTCAGCCCGGAAATGGAGGCGCTGCGCACCGCGCGGGAGGAATTCGGACACGCTGCTGCCCCATGCGATCACCTGCACAACGAAGCCGAGCGAAAAGCGACAAAGGGCAAGGAATACATTTTACGCATGTTAAGCACCGAATGGACGGAAGACAGCATGCAGTTATGGCGGGCTTTGCGGCAAACCGTACTTCAGCATCCGCGCGCCGATCGGAATACATGGGAACAGAGCCCGATCATACGAGCCTATTACATCCCGCTTTCGGAAGAGCAGCACTGCTACTATTACGCACAAAAAGGCGATTTTTCTCAGGTGACACTTTCCCATGGGCAAAGCAAAACAGAATTTGCAGTCTCCCTGCCGGAAGGGCAATTTGCTTGTACAGTTAGTGCCGAGGACGCACGGCTTGCACTGCTTCTGTCCTACCCGGGCATGTGCGCGCATTTTATCGAGCAGGGGTATGCTACTTCATTCACAGGCGGTCCCTATATTCTCAGCCCAGTCCCTTTTCAAAACATCTACAAGGGCGCTTTGGGGGAAGTTGCCGGACGGTTCATTCTACAAAGAGAACTGGGGCTTTGCTTGCAGGAGATTGAAGACCCCGCCCGGTTTGAACTTTTTGATTTTACCGCGCAAAACCATCTCTATTTTGACTTCAAGCATTGGAAAGCAAACATGCAAATGGACGAAGACAGCATGCGCTCCAAGATCCTGCAAAAGCTAGATCAGATCGGTGGCAAGCGCGCATTCATCATCAATCTGTTTTCAGACGGCTCTTCCGAGCCAACCTGTACCAACGACCAACGGCTGATCGAGGTGCCCGGGCTACTGCTCCCGAACGGGCAAGTCGATCCCACCGCCCTTGCGTATATCGAGAGGTTTCTTTTATGACAGATACCAACCAGATGGAAATCCATTTTGATCATACCGCCATCGCGCGGGACTTTTCGATTTATGAAATCCGACGCGATAGCGGGGATTATTTTCGGAGCAAAATCCCTGATTTTGCTTTGGAGGAATGCCATGCGCGCGCTGTCGCTTACGAATACGGCTCCACCTGCTATATCCTTTATGCCAGAAACGAAGCCGAAAAACATGCACTCAAACAAAAGCTAGAAAGCTGCGAGTCGGATTTCTGCATCCATGAAATCTCCTCGCAGCAGCTGGCCCAAACAGGCCAGCACCTGCTCGCACAGCTGCTTTGCAACACCATTCCAAGTTTTAAAACAAACCACGCAGAATTTCACAATCTGACCGGTAAACTGTATTGTCAGGATGCTGCTTGGACACGCCAGCGCAAGGATTTTCTGGTCGGGTTCTGGGCGCTTGAAATTTCGTTTACGCGGGACTGCTGCATTAGGCTTCGTGTTCAAACATTCCGCAACACACGCCTTGGTATGAACGACAGCGGCAAAGCCCAATATCTGTTTGATCCGAAACATTATGTCCTGCGTCGTGCATTGTACAGCGAACGTCAGGAACCGGGCGACCGCTTTGTCCAAGGCGCATGTCATCCAAAGCGTAAAAACAACATTCCCTTTCTGCTTTTTGGTTCATTGACCGAGTATCAAAAGTGCAAAATCGGTGTTCTGCATTGTTTTTTGCAGGATGTGCAGCAGTTTTTATCCGCCTATATCCAACTGACGCCGGTTGCGCTGGATGAAAATCAGCATGCCAGTACCGCCTGCCCCACCGAATCCATGGACACGATCCGCCAACGCATCCAAAGCGTTCGCCTGTTTTGGGAGGACACCGTGCAAAACGAACAATCTGCCGCACTACTCGCCTTGCTGCAGCAGGAATTGCTGCAATACAGCGGCGTGACTTTGCAAGACGGTGTTCCGCAAAAAGGCGACGCGCTGCTTCGTATCATACACCATCAAGCGTATTATGAGGACTGTCCCGAGCAAGACCCCTATCCCCATGCGCCCCGCAACTGCATTGTGCAGCATATCACGGTAGAAGATTTTCAGCTGACCGGCAAAAATCAGCGCCGTTCACTTCCGAAAGAAGATTATAACCTGCACAAAATCCTCCAGGAGCTTGCCATCAAAATTGATGTTTTCCAGCGCCGGATGACATGCTATCCTTGGCCTGCGCTCGGTTTCTCTGCGCCTGTTTCCTTTGTCATGGCAGAGGCCAAAGATAAAAAGCCCAGCCGATTTTATATGCTTCGCGTCTATCCCAATGGCGCACTCTCCTTCCATACATGGGAACAAAACTTGCTCGAGAATACCACCGAACAAGAAAAAATCGCACAGCGTTTCACCACTGCCTCCGGTTATTTCGATCGGTCTGTGCAAGGTTTGATTTTTGAGGACGAAGATAATATACACACGATTTATGACACCGACCTCTTTACACTCCCCAACATGCAAGCGTTGGAACAGCTTTTGCGGAAAACGCCTGACGACGAGATTCTGTCTACCCAACCTGTTGCAGAGGCAATACAGGAATATACAGTTTCCGCATCCGAGAAAGAAAAAGAATCCTGCCAACAAAAGCTCCTTGCGATCGAACAATGCGGCAAACGCGCCAGCAGGAAACAATTACGCCAGCTTCTTAATGTGAGAACCAAGCTGGGAAAGCAATTAAACATGTTTATCTTTGATCGGACAGGCATTTTGATCGGAGACAATAAAAAGAGCAAGGAAAATCGGGAGCGACTATTCGGCGGAGTTCTCGGCATTCGGCACTTTATCCGCGACGATGCACAATACTATTATTCCGGATATGTTGATAAAGCACTGAATCGTTCGCTACCGCATGCCTGTAGGATCCGTAAAGTCTGTTCCACCGGCCATATTCTGCATTTTGAACGCTATCTTCCTCTGCTTGAAGTGGATTTTGTCCGCGCAAGTGGCTGGACCGTGCTTCCTTTTCCCTTCAAATACCTGCGTGAATGGATGGCGAAGCAACATTGAAACCAGCCAACAGACAGTTCCCTTTCCTATCCAGTACGACATTCAACTCGGTAATTCTCATTCTTATCAAAGGCTCCTTGCATAATAAGCTGAATTACGCTTTTATGCAAAAGCAAGCTTACCCAAACACAGCAAAGAGGCACGGAAAATCCGTGCCTCTTTGCTGTATATAGACTTCGCCTTAAACTGCACTCTCCCAATAGCTGCAACTTATATCTTCGCCAGCAGCTCCGTCTTTTTCGCTTCGAATTCCTCCTGTGTAATGGCGCCCATTTCCTGCAGCTTTGCGAGTTTTTCGATCTTGGCAAAGACATCCTCTTCCGGCGCCCCAGCCGTGTCCGCTTTCTTTTTCTTCCCCTTGGCAAACACGCTGCCGATGCCGCTTTTCAGATCCTGTATGCCCTTGGCCACCTGATCCTTGATCGAGCTTTTTTCTGCTTCTGCCAGCGCATCCTCCTCCGTGATGTCCTGCATGGACTGATAATCGGCCAACACCTCATCCTCGGTGTAATCGAAGTTCGCTTTATCCAAGGACACGGCCAACCGTTTTGCCATCGGCAGCATGGAAGCGAAGTTCAGGCCGCCGGAAACCACGCCGCCAACCACAGGGATCGCCTTGGAAATACCTTTGGCTACCGTATCCTTTGTCACCTTAACGCCGACCAACTTACCGACCTGCTTGACGATCGGATACCAAAGCGTTTTTGTGAGCGCCTTTTGCGGCAGTTTTTTGAGCGTTGTTTTCGCCAGCTGGGAGGACAGGATCCTGACACCGGCCGCCGCACCGGATACGCCAAACATCACACCACAGTATAAAATTAGCTGCCCGCGCACGATCTCATCATCGATCTGCCCGTCTTTCCACAAGTCCTGCGCACCATATAAATACGCCAGTTCCTGCGCCAACCGCAGTGACATACCAAAAAACTGTAGGGTATCTGCCGGAACAGTCAGTCCCATTGCAAGACCACCCGGAATGCCCATAGCAAAGGAAGCCGCAGACGAAGTGCTTGTCCGCACCAAGATGAGCTTATTGGCGATTCGTGCCAAATCCTCCCGGGTGCAGCTGGCACCGATCGGGCCAAGGTCGATGATTTGCTGCGTATCCACATCCTCTTTGGCGAAGCATTCTCCCAAAAACTTCTGTCGATCGACTTTCACACCCGGAATCTGAACGGCGTTGTTGATAATTGCCTCAAGAGCGACTTCGCTGGTTTGTGCGCTATAAACTTCCTCCATCTTTTGCATCCTCCTAAATTTCGATACACCCTGATCCATCCCATATTATAACACAATTTAGCATTTCAGGAAGTATCTTGTTCTTGTTGCCTTCCGATAAGCCCAACCGCCCGATTAAAAGCTGGGCGGTTTTTGCTTCTCACCGTTTGCGTGCTGGCGCGGCCACGCGAAATTTGCAAGCCCTGTCATGGGGATGTGATTTCGCAATAAAAGTTCTTGACTGCACGCAGCGTGCAGTTTTACGGTGAGGAGGTAATGAAAGCGGAAAAGACATTGCGCGAGGTTTGTGCGGCGCTCCTAATTTCCCGAAGAACGATACAGGGTTACGAAAAAGCCGGTCTGGTTTCCCCTTCCGGCAAGAACAAATACGGCTATTTACTCTATAACCCAACAGCTCAAAAGCGGATACAAACCATTCACTTCTATCAGCAGCTCGGGTTCTCTATCAAGGAGATCCAAACAATCGCAGACGCTTCGAGAGAGATACAAAAAGCGGCGCTTGTCAATCGGATTGCCGTGCTCGAAGCCGAACAAATACAACTACGGCACCTAATCCAACAAGCAAAGCAATACATCGCTGCGCTTTAAGTAAATCCATTCTCTATGCGAAATCACACCCTACACACTTCATTCAAGGAGGAACCAAAATGAAAAAAACACTCATACTTACGTTGACCTTATGCCTTGCCGGTATACTTGCCGCCTGCGAAACGGCTTCTGCTCAACCAGCCAACACACCCCTTACAGACACTTTATCCGAAAGCGCCACAGGTAATCCACAAACAGAACAGCCGATTGTTGCATTCGACCTCAAGCCGTCGGAAGGACTGGAATTTGAAAGCAACGGGGATGGCACATGCACACTTGTAGGGATCGGAATTTGCAAAGACGCCGACCTTGTCATTCCGACAGAAAGCCCAGATGGTGAAACCCTCACCGTGATCGAAGAAGATGCTTTTATGGGATTAGAAGATGTCAGCAGCGTCACCTTACTAAACGGCAATTACGAAGTGGAAGATCGTGCATTTCAGTATGGCGAAATGACAGAAGTACACATCATTGGCGGTACGCCGATCATCGGTGATAGCGTTTTCTCCACCTGCGAAAATCTCACGCGCATTACTTTTCAGGACTGCAACGTACAGCTTGGCGAGTACGCGTTTTTGGGCTGCGGCAAAGACGCTGAAGTGGTTTTCACGAACTGCACTGGAACTGTGAATAAATATGCGTTCCAGTACAGTGATCTTGCCAGCCTGTCCATCGACCAATGCGATTTGAACATTGCGAAAAGTGCATTTGCATCCTGCGAAGCGTTGACCGCGATCACATTTCAAAACAGTACACTCACAGCCGGTGAGTACGCGTTTTTCGGTGTAGGGGACAAAGCTGTCGTACAGGTAGATAACTGCGCGCTGACACTCGACAACTGGGCATTCCAATATACTTCACTCAGCGAACTAACAATCACTGGAGACAAAGCTGAATTGGGCGATGCCTCATTCGGCAGCTGTGAAGATCTGACAGCCGTAACCATCGACTGTCCCACTGTAACGCTGGGGGAATATGCGTTTTCCGGATGCGACGATCTCACCAGCATATCGATCTGCGACAATGGTAGAAAAGATAACACGATCACTATCGACAACTACGCGTTCCAGTATAACAACAAACTGGCTTCGGTCACTGTAGGCAACGGCACGGTGGAAACCGGCGAATACCTCTTTTCCGGATGCCCAGATGACCTGAGCGTTTCCCTCGCAGGAAAAGACTATATGACTTTGGCATAAGCAAACCCCGAAGGGATGCGAACGCATCCCTTCGGGGTTTGCTATTATCGTTCATGCTTGTCGAAACGCAAGAAATCTGCATCCTGTCTGGATACCGTACCGTCACTTCGCTTCATGCGGAATTATGATTTTGTCCACCGTGATCCTGCCGTCCGCGACTTCCGCCAACATCATGGTAATTTCCTGATGAAAGCGCCGCGGGCCGCAGGAACCGGGATTGAGCCAGAGTACGCCGTCTTGTTCCTGCTGCATATACTTGTGCGAGTGACCGAACACGACCACATCCACACCCGAAAGGTCTTTCGGTACTTCCTTTTTGTTGTGCACCATGAAAAAGGTCACGCCGCCCAGCATAACGGTCAGGTCGTGTGGGATGGCTTCTGCCCAATTCTTATCGTTGTTGCCGCGAACAACATACAGCGGCGCGTACTGCCGCAGTTCATCCACAATGCTTTGCTTGTTGATGTCGCCGCCATGCAGGATAGCATCGACGGTTTCCAGATATTTTACCATCTCCGGCCGCAGCAGGCCGTGCGTATCAGATAGAATGGCGATTTTCATATAGCTTTACTCCAATCATGGCGCAACACGGCGTATTTGCTCCAAATCGCCGCTGCACAGCGCCTCCAAATTGCGGAATATCTTGTCCGGTTCCCAATCCCACCACCGGAGGGTCAGCAGATATTCTGTCAGTTCCGGCGAAAAGCGTGGACGGATCACGCGGCAAGGGTTGCCCGCCGCGATGGTATAAGGTGGAATGTTGCTTGCCACCACGGCATTTGCGCCGATGATTGCGCCGTCCCCGATGTGCACGCCGGGCAGCACTGTGACATGCTGTCCAATCCATACATCGTTTCCCACAACGGTATCCCCTTTGAGCGGCAGTTCATCTAGCGCAGGCATACATTTCTCCCAGCCATGCGCAAAAATATTGAAGGGATAGGTTGTGACCGAGGCCATGCGATGGTTTGCTCCGTTCATCACGAACTCCACGCCCTTGCCGATCGCGCAGAACTTGCCGATAATCAGCTTGTCTCCGATAAATTCATAATGGTGCGTCACATGTGCCTCAAAATCCTCACCGCCGGTGTCCGCGTCGTCGTAATAGGTGTAGGCACCCACCTCAATATTGGGGCGGGTGATGACATTTTTGATATAGCAAACGCTAGGTAGGTTTTCATTGGGATGCACCGCATCCGGGTTCGGTCCAAACATACCATATCCCCCTTATCCGTTTTGTATCTCCCGGTAGAACGCACGGGCTTTATCCAGATCACGCGCACTAGGGTGTCCCTTAGCAATACCGCCCACCAGTTTCCATGGTCCAAATGTATCATAGCCCCGACAGCCGAATGTGCCGAGCACCGGGCAACCCTTCTTCCCCGCGATCGCCGTCAATGTCTTGAAGCCGTTTCCCTTAGCCGCGCCGTAGGTGCAGACGAAAAACACTGGTTTTCCCAGCGGCAGGTATTGCCGCGCGAATGCAGTCACGCCCTCATGAAACTTGCCAAAATACACACCGGAGGCAAAACCGATGCAGTCGTAGTCCTCCAATGATACAGCCTGCCGCGTCGTAACGTCGATTAGGTCAATATCCGCCTCCTCCGCCATAGCCTGCAATACTTTCAGGGTGTTGCCATGATGGCGGGAGTAATAACAGATCGCAGTTTTCATCGTGTGCTCTCTCTCAACCGTTGCTTTTCCTCCTGCTTCTGTATCACCGCCGCGATGATCTCCGCCGCAAGGCGTGAGCCTTCTTCGTTTGGATGGACACCATCGGCTGCATAAAGGTTCTGCGCATCGGACAATTCGTAAAATCGTCGTCCGACTTCCGCGAGTAACGCATGGTTATTCTCTGCCGCTTTGCGGTAGGCATCAGCAAGCCCGCGCGCCATATCGTCATAGTCCCAGCCCTTGGCGGCAAGAGCTGCGCTGCCCCGCTGGTAACCCCAAGTGGCATAGAGCACAGACAGCGCTCCATTTGCCCGGATCAGCGCACACAGCCGCTCCACGCTGGACAAAAACCGTTCCGGCGAGGAAACCGGCCCGTGGCTCATCTCCTGCAGCACGACATAGTCCCAATGCTCCTGCGTGAGCGCTGCCTGTGTCCGTGCGCCCAGCTTGGTTTTGGGATTGAGTTGCTCAGACAGCCGCGCGCCGCCGCGTGTGTGGATCACGACCTCCGCACCGGTCAATTCCGCCAGCATCCGCGGCATGTCATTTGCAAAAGTAAGGCTGTTGCCCAGCATCAGTATACGCACCGCGAGCCCTCCTTAAGAAAAACAAATTATGCTACATCAGGGTAGCGGGTATAAACATATTCATAGATTTTCTGGCGGTATCCAGAAATGCTGACCTCATCATAGCATTCTGGCAATTCTTCCCACAAGGTATCCCGAATCAGGTTATCCACAGCAGCTTTGGTTTCCTGCTTATCCGTCCAGTGATCCAGTTCCACAATTTTTGCTTTCACCTTTGCGAGCAGATCAACCGCCACCTGCTTAATTTTCTGAATATCCTGCTTGGAAAGGTTTTCGGAAAACAGCAAATCATAGAGGGATAGTTCCTCATCGCTAGAAAAGCCTTCCCGCACATATCGCTGTTCCTCCTGATCCATGCTGCTTGCCAGAGCCATCAAATCCATAAAAGTTTTTTCGATAGTAGCCCGGTTCTGTTCACTGTTATAGTCCGCAATAATCTGCTGGTACCGCTCGTAATAATCGATGCGTTGAGGATTGGCAAACAGAAGCTTTTCCAAGCGTTCCCGAATCAGGTCATCCAAATCTTTGAGAATCAGATTTTTCTTTTTGGCTCTAGCAAACTCACGCCCGAGCAAAGCAAAATCAATTTTGCTGATGTCAAACTGGCGGGATGGTGTAATCCCTTCTTCTGGTGTATCCACCTGCACATACTCGCTGATGATGCTGTTGATTTCCACCATCAGATCTACATTGCTAGCGCTTTTGCGTTTTTTCTGCAACTCGTGGAAAATGGCCACAATGGCTTCATATTCTTTCCTAGTTGCCGCAGAAACGTCCTGCCGATCAGTATACTTCATCAGGCGCACAAGTTCGGTGGCATAGGTCTGAAACTGCTTTCGCTCCTCCAAGGTACCGCTCACCGCATTGGCGGCGGTCTGAAGCAATGCCAGCTTTTCAAAATCCTTTCCGTCAATTAAGTCCTGCAAGCAGAAATTATGCTGTTTTAGATAGTCCTTTGCTGCCGAGATGGTATCCAGAATGCGGGCAATAAGTTCCTCTTTGTCCACTGTGGGATCGGCACCACTCTGCCCATCTGCATTGGCTGTATAGTCCGCCAATGCCTTCCGCAGAGCCTTGACGATGCCGATATAGTCCACGATCAAGCCGTTGCTTTTGCCTTCCGCTACACGATTGGCCCGTGCAATCGTCTGCATCAAAGTGTGAGCCTTGAGAGGCTTGTCCAGATACAAGCAGGACAAACACTTCACATCAAAGCCAGTAAGCCACATGGCACACACGAATACCACCCGCAAAGGATTTGCCGGGTCCTTGAATTCCTTGTCGAGTTCCCGTTTCTCCATCTTCTGGCGGTGCGTCTTGATATCCAGCCCCCACTTTTGAAAAGTCTGAATCTCATTCTGCTCTTGACTGATCACTACCGCCATCTCAGTTTCTTTCATCCATTCCAGCTTACGACACAGCTCCTGTGTCTCCTGCTGGGTGGCATGCTTGATCTCCTTTTCCAGTCTGGCAATCTCCTCTGCCCAGTACTTTTGCGCCAGATCATACATCCGAACACAAGTCACCTTGTTCAAGCACACGAACATTGCCTTGCCGCTGGTCCACAGGTCGGAATAATGCCCTACAAAGTCCTTTGCAATGGACTCCAGACGCTGCTGCGCGGTCAGCAGGTGGATCTCTTTGGCAAACTCTCTTTCCAGCTTTTCCTGCTGATCGACATCCAAGTCGACCCGCTCGATGGCGTCCAGAATCCGGTCGGTGATCTCCGGGTTGCGCAGATCCGCAATCTTCTCTCCCCGGTTTTCGTAGTACAGCGGTACTGTAGCGCCGTCCTCCACCGCCCGTTTGAAGTCATACACCGATATGTAACCGCCGAAGGTACGCTCGGTAATATTGTCGTTAGACAGTAAGGGCGTGCCGGTAAAACCGATACGAGAGGCCGTAGGCAGCAGCTTCATCATGTTGTCCGCATAAATTCCGTACTGGCTGCGGTGCGCCTCATCCGACATGATAAGAATGTCATGGTCTGGATAAATGGGCTCCGAATCGGGTTTGTTAAATTTTTGAATGAGGGTAAAGATGAAACTGGGGTTACCCTTCAATTTCTGCACCAGATCCTCGCCGCTGCTGGCGATAAACTGACTGGCTTTGGTTTTGCCCATTAAGCCGCAGTTTTCAAAGGTGCTGCTGATCTGTTTGTTCAGTTCTTCCCGGTCGGTGAGAATGACGATGGTAGGCGAGCCTGCAAACTTCCGCCGAATCTTCTGCGCCAGAAACACCATGGAATAGCTTTTGCCGCTGCCTTGGGTGTGCCAGAATACGCCCAGCTTGCCGTTTTTGAGTTCTCGGGCTTCATAGGCGTTTACCGCTTCATTAACGCCCAGATACTGGTGATTGCGGGCCAGAATCTTAGCAGTACGTCCGCCGGAGTGGTCATAAAGGATGAAGTTTTCCAACAGATCGAGAAAATTCTCTTTTTTGCAGATGCCCCGCAGCATGGTCTCCAACGCCACGCTGCCCTGATCCTGCTCGTTTAGGCGTTTCCACTCGTGGAAAAACTCATACTTGCTGCCCAACGTTCCCACCTTAGCTTCCAGACCATTGGAGAGGATGAGAAAGGCGTTATAGTAGAACAAATGCGGGATGGTGTCCAGATAGTCGCTGTAATTATGGGTGTACGCCTCCTGCACATCCACCGTGTTCTTTTTGAGTTCGATAAACAGCAGCGGAATGCCGTTGACAAAGCCCACAATATCCGTACGGCGGCGATAGAGATCACCGTGGATTTTCAATTCTTGAATGGCCAGAAAGTGGTTGCGCGTTGGGTCATTGGGATGTTGAAAATCAATGACCGCGGCTTTCTTCTCCTCTGTTCTGCCGTCGGGGCGCTGCACCGTGATGGGAATACCGTCCCGGATGAGAGCATACTTCTCCTCGTTGATCTGCATAAGGGAGGCGGTAGAGAGATGGCTTTCCATTTTCTTCTGCGCCTCGTCCAACTGGGCGGAGGTGAGCCACGGATTCAGCCGTTGGAGCGCCTGACGAAAATACCGGGTGAGCAGAATTTCCCGGTAGCTTGTCCGGCCAAAGGTACCGTCTTTGCCCAGTTTTTCCGTGTTATAGGCATAGGCCACCTCCCAGTCCAGCTCCCGCTCCAGCAGATGCCCAGCACCGTCCTGTATCATTCTATTTTCGGAGTAGTCGTAACTCATAATGTCACCACTTTCTTATTGTCCGAACTCCACGCATTTTCCGTGTAAATATATATTCACCTTTTTTATTATCATAATGAGAATCCATTTGGACGATATCATCTGATGCGATAAAGTCAATATATGAAATCCAATCTGAGAGCAATATTTTATAAAGCACAGAGTTTCTATCATAATCCGATGAAACATAAAAAAATTTAATAATGTTACTTTCCTCAAATTCCGTAAAAAACAGATAAGAATGAATAAGCCAATTACAAACATCTTTTCCTTTAACTGTAACAGAGTTTTCATGTGCCCAATCATGACTATCTTCTTCAGGCCAACGGTGCATAATATCTATGTGCTTTAGTGGGCGGATTGACTTCGCATGTATGGAGTACTTATCAGCTTCGTCGCTTAATTTTCCCCCACAGTCAATAAGCTTTCTGATAATAAAAGCAGAATAAAAAATAGCTTTTTCAATAGTAGTATAAGCTCTTTCTTCGTTTTCTAACAAGTGATCTGAGGTATTGTACCTGATGAGCAGGCTTTTTCGACGAAGTAAGTCCTGCTTCCACGGCCAACTTTCAAGAATCATTCTCACACCTCCACTTCTCCGCTCATCAGTTTGGGCAGCAAGCGGTCACGGACTTCTGATAGAGCGAAGCTTTCTTTTGTTTTCACTTGTATCTGCTCCATAATTGGCGTCACTAAAGTTTCAAATGTTGCTATTAGATCATTTGAAGGAATTGCAATATGGATGCTATCAAAGGTTTTTACAATAATGGTATTGAATACCCCACCGTTGGACATCGCTTTTAGGGAAGCGATCTCTTTATTTAGTGCAAAAAACAAATAGTATGGAGCAGCAATTTCATCAGACTTTAGTGCGTAACAAGACTGATTCATGGCCATGGGAACACCAAGCAATGTGGTTTTTCCAACAGTACCTCTGGCTGTAACAATTACTGTATTTTTAGGATAAAGGCGGCTATTGCAATTATTTAGCCCATCTTCGGTAATATTAGTAATAGTATTAAACGCAAAGAATGCACCATCACTATCTTTTGGGGTATAGAAAGGAATTGTTCCATTATAATAGTTTGGATTATCCGTTTTAGGCGTTCCGCCGCTCATAATATCCACTTTATCAGAAAAACGATAAATTTCCCACCCCTCCGGCACACCGTCCACGATTTTGGTGTGCTCATAACCGGGGAAGCGCAGGTCTACAAACCACTGTTTGTACAGCCGCTGCGCCGCTTCTTCCAGCAGTTTGATCTGCTTTCGGTTGTTCTCGATGAGGTCGTCATAGGCGGAGAGAATATCGGCAATCTGGTGTTGGATATTCATGGACGGTAAGACTAACGGAATATTACTTAAAATAGCAGTATTTAAATTGAGCATTGTTGAACCAACAGCGTGTTTTTCTACCCATCCCACTACTTCCGGTTGCTGAAGCTGATAAAAAATAAACTTAGAATCCGCTCTTGATATATTAGTCGTGACACGCAAACAACCTGTTCCGCAAAGCCACCCTTTTTCATGTTCTGTGGCAAAAGCACAGCGCCCGACATCGCCTCTTCTTGAATATAAAATATCGTCTTTCTGGATAATGTGTCGATTTAAGCGCTGAACATGATCTTCGCTCACACGAGCAATAGACTGCTCAGAAATTTTCCCACCAATTAAATCTTTAGGCATCACCACAGGAGTTCCTGTTTCCGAATAATCATATTGATGCAATTGTGAACCGAATGGGCCTGTCTGGATATTTGCAGAAACCTCTCCTAACGTTACTTTCTTCCAACTCACAGCCCCATCTCCTCCCAATTCTTCGAGATGGTCTCCATCAGGCGGTTGGATTCCTCCTGCAAGGAAAGCAGTTCCTTGTGGATCTCGGTCATGCGTTCGTGAAAATCCACGCCGTCGTCCTCGGCGGGCGCTACGCCCACATACGCGCCGGGCGTGAGCGAATAGCCCTTTGCTTCGATTTCCTCCAGCGTCGCCACCTTGCACAGACCCGGGATATCGCTGTATTCTCCCTTACCAAACTTTTGTGTCAGCCAAAAATAGCCTTTTGATGCTTCAATCATAGCATCTAATTCCCGGCGAATAACAAGACATGTATTTTTTATCTGAGCTACGAAAGAGGATTTTTTTAATACCCTTGTATCTGATAGGTTGCATTTTGGGATTTCTATTTCATCATCAAAACGATAATGATAAATAATTTCTTTAAAGTTATTATATCTCAATGCAGCCAGCGATTGCGTTTCGAATTTATCTACGAGCTGAGTAATAAGTTGTAAGTCTTCTATTTTTTTACAATCATTAATTGCTGCATACCAATGAAGACTCGCTATTTTTTCTTTTAATTCATCACACAAATCAAGATATTGTTTTTGCTTTTCCTTTTGCCCTGTAGGCCAATGCGTATTACGAAGCAAATATTCCATGTATTCAAATATTGTACTGTTCTTGATGCGATAAACATAGTGGTTTAACATATGTTCATACTCATCCAAAAGCATGGTGTACTTACTTGCTTCTCCCCGATACAGCCATACAATGGCGGTCAGGTTACGAATCTGCCACTCGTTCCATTCGTTCAGGGTGCGGTCTACCACGGTGTAATAGTTCCGCGCGTCGATGAACAGCACCTTGTCCCTCAGTTCTTCTTTTTTGCCCTTGTCAAAGAACCACAGGGAGCAGGGCAGGCTACGGGTATAGAAGAAGTTATTGCCCACACTGACCATGACATCAACGTGTCCGGTTCGCACCAGCTTTTCTCGAATATCCTTGTCCTTACCCTGACTGTCGGTGGCAGAAGATGCCATGACAAAGCCTGCCCGGCCGTGTTCGTTCAGATAGGCGTAAAAATAGGAAATCCACAGGTAATTGGCGTTGCCAAACTCCTTGTTCTTATTGACGGAGGGTATGCCGAAGGGCAACCGGCCAGCACTCTGGGCGGATTCCGACTTCACCTTGTCCACATTAAAAGGCGGATTCGCCATCACATAATCGCAGCAGCCCGCCAGATTGTGGGCGTCGTGATAGAAGGTGTTGGCCTCATCGCCGGACTTGACCACACCCGTCAGCCCATGTACCGCCAGATTCATCAGGCATAGCTGGGCGTTGTACTCCACCTTTTCTTGGCCGTAAAAAGTCATGGTGTTGTTTGCCTGCATCCCGGCGTGCTCCACGAAGTCACCGGTCTGCACGAACATACCGCCGCTGCCGCAGGCCGGGTCCAACAGAATGCCCTGCGTCGGTTCGAGCACATTGACGATCATCTTAACCAAAGACTTGGGGGTAAAAAACACGCCGTCATCCTGCGCAATGTTTTTGGCAAATTTATTGAGGAAGTATTCGTAAATCCGGCCCACAATGTCGCCGCCCACATCATCCAAGGCGCTGTTATTGAAGATACGCAGCAACTCTGCCAGCAGTTCATCGGAGAACATGGTATAATCCTTGGGCAGCACACCAGAGAGCTGCTCGCTCTGCTGCTCCACCAGCTCCATGGCGTTGTTCACCACTTCGCCCAGACTGTTCATGACCTCGCCCCGCCAGTTGGTCAGTCCTGCGGCAGGGATGTTCTCCGGCAATTCCACCAGATAGGCATACTGGGCCTCACGAGGGAGAAACAGGGCGCTACGCGAGGCAAAGTCGCTGGCCTCCACGGGCAACACCCGCCCGCCACGCACCGGTCGGTCTTTCAATATCTCTGCTTCCACCAATTTGAAGCGACTGTACGCATAGCGCAGAAAGATCAGACCCAAAACAGGCATGCAATATTGGTTTGAGGTCAACTTAGAGCCCGCACGCAGCAAGTCGGCAGATTCCCACAACTCAGCTTCCAGTTTGCGAATGTTTATCATGTTTTTCCTCCGGGATGTATTCTATCATGTCGCCGAAGCCCGTACGACGACAGTTTTGTTCATTTTTCTCCATCAATTGCCTTCATGGCCTGGTGACAAAAATCAATGCTTTGAGTCACTTCAAGCGACAAAAATCCAATTTAAGTATAGCAAAATCTGTTATTCAAAGCAAGAAAGCATTGCATCTGCCCATCAGAACCACCGACATAAAAAGGCAGAGTGCCCCGCAAGAGCGCTCTGCCATATACACATAAAAATCAAGTCCTAATCACGTCATGCCGTTGGAAAATTATTCTTTTTCGTCCTCCGCGCGATCCGGGAGCGAAATCACCCGTAGTTCTGTCTCCGGATCGCTGATATACAATTCCTCGCACTCGCGCTGTGCTTCGATCAACGTGTTGATTGCCTGTTCGGTCGCACGGAACAGCGTGAAATACATCTTTTTATAATCCGGCATAAAATCACCCCTATAATAGCAGAATAGGACATATTGTCCAAAATGTCAATAGGACGATTTGTCCTTTGTTATAGTTATCTTGGTGATGGTTATGAATCTCAGGATCCGAGACTTGCGCGAAGATGCTGACCTGACGCAAAAGCAAATCTCAGAAATTATTTTGTGCGATCAATCCCTTTATTCCAAGTACGAGCGCGGGGAACGTGTATTGCCGCTTGATCTGGCAGTCAAATTGGCCGACTATTATCAGGTATCGCTGGACTATCTGGTCGGTCGCAGCAATAAACGAAAGTAAATACATGACAAAGCGGTACGGAGCATTCCGTACCGCTTTATTATTTCGCTTGTAACAAGCACACTCCAATTCGTGTTTTTGGCGATAGCACACCACGCTCTCGCAACACGCGCAGCACTGGCTGCTGAAAATCCCATGCGATGATGCGCACCGGCGCTTCCGGGTCAGGCTCCCGCGCGAGATATTCCAGCAGCTCCATCCATTGCCCCTGAAGCAGGGATAGTGTGATGCCTGCTTTTGCCTTCTCCTGCTCTTCCATCTGCGCAATGCTAGTGCGCCAGTCCTTCCGGTCAAAGTGCTGCACAAAGGCCTGTGCCGACCCATCCAGCGGCAGTAGGATTGTATTGTCCTCCCATGTGATATGGAAGTTCAGCTTCATGTGCCGGAGTGCGCGGGTATCCTTTCTCAGCGCCCAGAGCGAGTATTCCAGAATGTCCGCGATCGCTTCTGGCGTTTCGACGAGGATCACTTTTTCAAACGACATCATTGCCCCGGCTAGCCGCACGGCCGCATTTTTCTCGCCGTTGGGATTGAGCCGCTGGTTGCCGTTCCCGAAGTGGTATACCGGATGTAGAAAACGTTCCTCGTCATAGATGCAGCCGACGAACCGAGAATATTTCAGACTGTCTGTGCTGCGCACGGCCTGCCGTTCCCGTTCGCGCTTGATCTGCAAGGACGTCTGGTACTTGCGCCCGCAAAGCAGGACGAAGAACAGCCACGCCTCGTTGATGCGGCTGAGCCGCACCGCCTTTTCGATGCTGTGTGTGCTCGTCAGCTTGTCCTCAATGAACGCTTTCGATTTTCTCCGATCTTTTTGCAACACCCGGCAATATGCTTCAAACCCGGCGTCTGTAACAAAATAACTCTTGTGTCCCGGCGCCTTGACAACCTCCAGATACCCTGCGCGGCACAGCTTCTGAAACGCATCCTGTGTGCGCGCATAATTGCTTCCCAGTAATTTGAGCGCATGGTACGGCAGCTGCCCGCAGACAACACTGACTTGTAGCAAAAGCCATGCTGCGCTGTTTCTACATATCCGCATTGTACCCTGCTCCCAGATCGAAAACCGGGATTTTGCCGGGCCGGATACAGATCACAGTCTGATCCCTGTCGCCCCAGCAGCTCGTCTGGACGTTGGAGCAGTAGATGCCGCTATCACTGGTCAGCAGGTACCGCTCAATGACGTTCAGCACTGCGCGCGTTTCCAGATTATCATGATCCCGCACATCGGCGGGCTGATGCGATGCCGCATAGCAATGGTAAAACACGACCGTACTCGCCCGGAACCGCGGCAGGGCGGGTGCCCGGCGCGCCAGCAGCCGGTTTAGCGGCTCGCACACAAACTCGGTGCAGCTGCTTCGTTTGGACAGGCGCAGTGGCAACCGGATCACCACCGAGCCGTCTTTCTGTACGGCCAGTTCGTAGCCGTCCGGCAAATCGTCACCAGTCTGCTCTGGTTGATCAGCGGTCATGGCTGTTCCCGCATCTGCCCGCGAAAAATATTTCCTGCTGCACAGGAAATATTTTTCGCGGGTCTCTGCATAGGCCTCGCGGGCGGCGATGGCCGTGTCCTGCGCTGCATTTGCCAGACGGCGCAGGTAGTCGTCATCGTCACAGCCTACCGCAAGCCGTTCGGATAATTCATTCAGATTTTGCAGGGCGGCGCAGAATGCCGCCCCGGTGCGATCATGCATCGAAGTCTCCTCCTCTCTGCTCTTTTGGTTCGAAAACGCAAAAATCATTACCGCCCATACCCGCGCAGCGAACAACCGGGTAAAGAGGAACGGCGTTGATGTATACAACCGCGATTTTCGGGATGCAAATTCGCATTTGACGGACGTTTCCTTATGAAACCAACGTCTTTTTGCAATTACCGCCCAATGCTGCGTTTTTTCAAAAGTGCACCTTTTTGGCGCTTTCGATTTCGGGAGGAAAAGGTGCACTTTCTGACCAAATTACCGCCCACTGTTTTGCGATTTACCGCACAGTTTTGCGGGCAAAAAAGTTCTGTTTTTTTCGCGTTTCCAACTTAGCCTACTCTCCTGTCTGCCGGTCGATCCATGCAAGAACTTTGTCTTTGGGCGCCAATTTTCGTTTTCCGATATGTAATGTCGGAAAATCGGCGCGGTTCAAGAGCTGGTACGCACCCGACCGTGAAATGCCGAGTAGCACCGCGATCTGTTCAGCATTCAGCACATCGGGGTAGTCCTCATATGCGATCCGTTTCATATTCATCCCTCCTCCCAGTTGACAAATTAGATTGTTTCGTCTATTATAGAACTATAATTCTACGAAAACATAATAACATCTTGAAACAATTTGTCAATAGGCGTATAATTATTTTATAAATAAATCTTTCTATGTGGAGGTGTAGGATTTCCTATGCACCTGATCATTCCGTCCGAGTGCCATCTTCGCGTATTTGTTACGGCAAAGCAGGAGGTTTTTGAATTTTATGACAATGCAGAACATATGCTGCACCGGCACACCTTTTCTTACGGAGAAAGCATCATCCAACTGCTGGAGAGCTGGAAAGAAACTGATGAACCCCTTTTACAGGAAGCCTATGAATATCTAATAAAGCGAGCGCAGGTCGGAGAGGAAAACATGGGAGAATGGAATGAAATACTGTTCCGTTTTCAGCATGTAGATAATCCGTTTCTCTATCTGCTGGTGATGCAGCTTGCACCGCTGCTGCTCAAAAGCTTCTACGATATCGATCCTTCCATTGTCACCGATTTCCGCGAGGAACTGGATAAGGTCAGGGCAGATGCACACACGCTGCTGTTCGATTGCCTGAACCCGGAAACAGCGGATATCTGCCGCCGGTATTGGGAGATCTGGGGACGTACACCGATGCGTTTGCCTTCCATCCGCACGGAATTACTTCCTGCCCGCACGCGCGCGGCCTACAACGGCTGGATCTCGCCGGCCGAGAACACAGATCCAGAATATCTTTACAATACACAGCAGCAGATGATACTGGCAGAGGTGTGCTATCCCCGTTCTGTGCAGGAACTATACGTTTTTCTTAAATCCACCTATCTGCGCCGTGCGGTACGCTTCAAAGAATGCCGGCTGTGCGGCAAGCTGTTTTCAGCAACAGACGGCGACCGGACAGAATACTGCTCCCGTGAATATGAAAAAGGCAAGACCTGCCGAGAGGTCGGTGCTTCGCGTGTCTATCAGAAAAAGCTGCTCGGCAACCCGATCACACGCGCCTATAACCGCGCTTACAAGACCCACAACGCCCGCATCCGCTATGGCACGATGACGCGCGAGGAATTCAATGCATGGACGGAAGAGGCGAAAAAGCACCGTGATGCCTGTCAGGCTGGCGAAATTTCACTGGAGCGTTTTGAGGAATGGCTGAAACAATGAAGGAAACAGAAACCTGTTTTCTGTTTTCAAATACAAGGAGAGGAGCGTGCGACATATGAGTACGCGGGATTCCCGCGGTACCTCTGGCGGTGGCAATATCCGACAGCGTCCCGACGGACGCTGGGAAGGCCGCTACACAGCAGGTATCGATCCGGGCACCGGAAAGCAAATCCAGAAATCCATCTATGGCAAAACACAAAAGGAGGTGCGAGAGCGTTTACGCAAAATCACATCTGAAATCGACGAGGGCAGTTATCTGGAGCCGTCCAAATGCCGTGTGGGCAAATGGCTGGATATCTGGCTGAACGAGTACACCGAGAACGTCAAGCCATACACCAAGTATTCCTATCGAGTGACCATCAAGAATCACTTAAAGCCCGCTTTCGGCTATGTCCGTCTGGCCGAACTGAACACCGTCATGGTACAGGCGTTTCTTAACAATCTGGTGCGCAGCAAGGCGGAAGGCGGCAAGGGGTTGTCTCCCAAAACCGCGATCAACATTCACGGCGTCTTTCACCGCGCGCTCAAACAGGCAGTCAACATTGGTCTGATCCGCAGCAACCCCACCGATGCCTGTATCCGTCCGCGCGGTGAACGAAAGCCGATCCGTCCGCTGGAGGACGAGGAGGTCAGCGCATTTCTACGCGCAATCGAGGGTCATCGCTTTGCGTCACTCTATCTGGTCGACCTGTTCACCGGTATGCGGCAGGGCGAAATTTTGGGGCTGACTTGGGACTGCGTGGACTTCCGGCGCGGCACAATTTTTCTGTACCGCCAGCTGCAGCAGCGACAGGCCAAGGGCGACTTCGGATATTACTTCACTTCGCTCAAAAACGGAAAGTCTCGCACCATTACGCCTGCTCCTACCGTTATGCGAGTATTGCAGGCACAGCGAAAAGCGCAGAACGAAATGCGCCTGCGTGCCGGTGCTGCCTGGCACAACGACGAAGAATTAGTATTTACCGACGAACTCGGCCGACCGCTCAGTCGGCGCACCGTATACAAAAACTTCAAGCAGATTGCAAACCAGCTTGATCTTCCTAATCTTCGCTTCCACGATTTACGGCATACATTTGCCACCATCTCTTTTCAGTCCGGCGATGATCCCAAGACCGTACAGGAGAATCTGGGGCATCATTCGGCTGCTTTTACACTGGATGTTTACGGTCATGTGACCGACCGCATGAAGCGCGAAAGTGCCGAGCGCATGGAACGCTTCATCCGCTCCACCATCGCCCGATAAGGGTAAAAATAAGGGTCAAACCGCAATAGCAAAAATATGAATTCGAAAATTAGTTCTGAAAACGACTTAAAATATAAAAAAATACGGTATTAAACCAAAGTTTAATACCGTATTTCTGGCGGAGAGTCAGGGATTTGAACCCTGGAGACGCTCATCACGCCTACACGATTTCCAATCGTGCGCCTTCGACCACTCAGCCAACTCTCCAAATATTTATTTTTCTCACAAAGGACAAGAGATATTATACTGGATAAATTCAAATTCGTCAAGTATTTTTTCATTTTTATTTTCTTTTTTTATCCTGATTCTTATTTTCAACAACACACCCTGCGCCAACGGCGCAGGGTGTGTTTCTTTCATTTTTGAAACTGCGACCGTACTTCCATATATTGCACAATCTCCTCGACCACGCCGTCAAAGCCCAACACGCCGCTATTGAGCGACAGATCGTAATTGCGCGCATCATACCAATCATGACCGGTGTGATGCTTATAATACTTTGCACGGTATTCGTCAATCTCCGCAATCTTGCGCACGACCGCATCCTCTGGCAATGAATCCACCTTCATCGCCTGCTCAAGACAGAAAGCCGCATCCGCATGTACAAACACGCGCACCACATCCGAGCGGCCCTTGAGCACATAGTCCGCGCAGCGGCCAATCATCACGCATGGGCCTTGATCGGCCAGCTTGCGGATAATTTTTGCCTGATAATCAAATAGAGCATTGTCTCGCAGATATGCCTTGGAGGAATCGCTCGGCAGCGGCAGCTCGCCCTTATATCTACTTTTCAGACGGGTGAGTAAATCGGGCTTAAGGCGCTCATCCGAAAACAGCATAGCGTTGATGCCGCTATCCTCAGAAGCCATTGTAATGATCTCGCGGTTATAAAACGGGATGTGCAGCCGGTCGGACAGCATTTTGCCGACCGTCTTGCCGCCCGAACCATATTGTCGGGCGATAGTGATAATATACGGCTTCATGCTCTTTCCCCCTTATTCACCCAGATATGCCTTTTTGATTGCGTCATCGCTTAGCAGTTCAGACGCTTTGCCTGTCTTGACAATCTTTCCCGTCTCCAGCACATAGGCGCGGTCGGAAATGGACAGTGCTTTCTTCGCGTTCTGCTCGACCAGCAGCACGGTCGTACCTGCTGCCGAAACCTCCTGAATGATCTTAAACACCTCACCGACGAACAGCGGAGACAGCCCCATCGACGGCTCATCCAGCAGTAGGATGCGCGGTTTTGCCATCAAGGCACGGCCCATGGCCAGCATCTGCTGCTCACCGCCGGACAGCGTACCCGCAGGCTGGTTTTTTCGTTCCTCCAGACGCGGAAAACGCTGATAGACTTCAGCCAGAGAGGATTCCACCTCACTCTTGGGACGGGTATAGGCGCCCATTTTGAGGTTTTCGCGCACGGTCAGTCCGGAAAATACGCGTCGGCCTTCCGGTACATGGCTCATACCCAGACGAACGATCTCATGACCGGGCTTTTTAGTGATGTCCTTGCCCTCAAATGTCACTGTACCGCCCTTGGACGGCAGCAGACCGGTAATCGTATGCAGCGTCGTGGTCTTGCCTGCACCGTTCGCGCCAATCAGCGCGACGACCTCGCCTTCGTTTACCTCGAAGGAAACGTCGCGCAGCGCATGAATCAGGCCGTAATATACGTTAATATCCTTGACTTCCAGCATTGCCATTGGTTGGTTTCCTCCTTTCTCACTCGCCGAGGTAGGCCGTGACGACCTCCGGGTTTTTCAGCACTTCGGACGGCGTGCCCTCCGCCAGCAGACGGCCGAAATTGAGCACATACAGATATTCGCAAATACCCGAAACCAGCTTCATATCATGCTCGATCAACAACACGGTCACACCAAATTTTTTACGCACCAGCTCAATCGTCTCCATCAGCTCTTCAGTCTCGTTCGGATTCATGCCCGCCGCCGGCTCATCAAGCAGCAGCAGCATGGGGTCGGTCGCCAGCGCGCGCGCAATTTCCAGTTTGCGCTGCTTGCCGTACGGCAGGTTCGCCGCCCTGTAATCCGCGACGTTTTCCAGTCCGAATACTTCCAGCAGTTCCAGCGCGCGCTTGTCCATTGCGCGTTCCTTCACACGGTAAGAGCCGATGTGCAGCAGGCTTTCCGCGAGCGTATAGGTGATTTCGTTGTGCAGACCGGTCTTAACGTTGTCGAGCACAGACAGGTTGGAGAACAGGCGGATATTCTGGAACGTGCGCGCCACACCCATTTTACAGATGTCATGTGGTTTCTTGCCGATCAAATTCTGTCCGTCCAGACGGATACCGCCGTCGGTAGGACGATATACACCGGTGAGCATATTAAACACGGTTGTCTTGCCCGCGCCGTTCGGCCCGATCAGTCCGACCAGACCGCCCTCTTCGATTTTCATGCTCAGCTCATCGACGGCGCGCAAGCCGCCGAAGGAAATGCCCAGCGAAGTAACTTCCAGCATTGCCATGGTCACGCGCCCTCCTTTTCGCTTTTTTCCAGTTTTTTCATTTGCCTCATGCCGCGCTTTTCAAGCAGGCGCGCCTTGAGCGAGGAGTTATTGAACAGCATCATTGCAATGAGCAGGATCGCATAGATGAGCATACGGTAGCTATTGACCGCGCGCAGCAGCTCAGGCAACAGCGTGAGCAGGGTTGCGGCGATGATCGAGCCCCAAATGTTACCCAGTCCGCCCAGCACAACAAATACCAGAATCAGAATGGACGTGTTAAAGTCGAACTTAGCCGCCGTGATGGTCGAGTAGTTCATCGCGTACAGCGCACCGGCCATGCCTGCGAATGCCGCGGAAATGACGAAAGCCATCAGCTTATAATGCGTGGTGGCAATGCCGATGGAATCGGCTGCAATCTTGTTATCACGCACCGCCATAATCGCGCGCCCCGAACGGCTGTTAATCAGATTGAGGATGATGAAAAGCGTAATCAAAATCAGTAAAAAGCCTGAGGTAAAGCTGGACAGCTTGGTAACGCCCGATACGCCCATCGGCCCGTTAATGATCATCTTGCCGCCATCCGCCAGTTGAAACTTCTGCTCGAGGATACTAAAGTGCAGGCCGGAGGCATCTTTGCCGATATATAGAACGTTGATGACGTTCTTGATGATTTCACCAAACGCCAGTGTTACGATGGCAAGATAGTCGCCTTTCAAGCGCAGCACCGGCACGCCGACGATTACACCTGCGATTGCCGCGCAGATGGCACCCACAATGATGGCAAGAATCAGGCGCACCGTGCCGGAAGGAATTGCGTCTGCCAGAGTCGTGGTCACCACGATGCCGGAAAACGCGCCGACCGACATAAATCCCGCGTGACCGAGCGACAACTCACCCAGAATACCAACTGTCAGGTTCAGCGATACCGCCATGATGATATAGGCACAAATCGGCACCAGCAGACCTTTCATCGAGCTGGAAATGTTGCCAGTGAGCACCAGCGTCTGTACCACAATGAATGCGACAATGACAATGCCAAAAGACAGCAGCGTATCTCGCCCGTTGCGGGAGGCGGCATATTTTTTCAACTTAGAGGCGCATTTTTTCAACTTGTTCATTATTTTCCGCCCCCTTATACCTTTTCACTCACGTGCTTACCAAGCAAGCCGTCCGGCTTGACCAGCAGCACGACAATCAGCACCGCAAATACAATCGCGTCCGACAGCTGCGTGGAGATGTACGCCTTGGCGAAAATCTCAATCACGCCCAGCAGGATACCGCCCAGCAGCGCGCCCGGAATCGAACCGATGCCGCCGAACACCGCTGCGGTGAACGCCTTGATACCGGGCATCGATCCGGTCGTGGGCAGCAGGGTCGGATAGGCCGAGCACAGCAGTACGCCCGCAATTGCAGCAAGGCCCGAGCCGATGGCAAAGGTCAGCGAAATTGTCGTGTTGACGTTAATGCCCATCAGCTGCGCCGCGCCCTTATCCTCGGACACCGCACGCATCGCCGTGCCCATTTTGCTCTTGCCGGTGAACAGCGTCAGCGCCACCATGATAACGAGACACGCCACAATCGTCACAATTGTCACGCGCGTGAGGGTCAGCTGTCCATCAAACAGCTGAATCGGATCGCCGCCAACCACCGAGGTAAAGCTCTTCGTGCTCGAGCCCCAGATGAGCAGCGCCGCGTTCTGCAAAAAGTAGGAAACACCGATCGCCGTAATAAGCACCGCCAGCGACGGAGCCATGCGCAGCGGCTTATACGCCAGCCGCTCGATAACTACACCCAGCGCCGTGCAGACCACCACTGCAAGCAGCACGCCCGCAATCGGCGGCCAGCCCAGATAGGTCGTAGCGCAGAAGCACATATAACCGCCGACCATAATGACATCGCCATGGGCAAAGTTGAGCATTTTGGCAATGCCGTAGACCATCGTGTATCCCAACGCGATGATCGCGTAAATGCTTCCCAGACTGATGCCGTTTATCAGATGATTGAGAAAGCTCATGGTTTCATACACCTCAAATCTTTTTCATTTCTCTTATCCGTTTGTGGGATGGGGCGGTGGCTTGGCGATTTCGGTCAAGCCGTCGCCCCACCCCATAATGCCGGTAAACGGGAAAATAGACAAAGGAGGGCCGTCGCGAAATGCGGCGCCCTCCTTTGCTGATTACTTGCGTCTTTTGTGTTCGGGTGCGCGCCGCGCACACCATTTTCATTATCCAAGGAAAACAGCGTTTTCCCTGAAACCTGTTTTTACATACCTACGTATGCGCCGTTCTCAATGACCATGCCCTTCGGGCTCTTGGAAACCGCACCGGAAGCATCCCAGGTCATGTTCTCGCCGGTCAGACCGTTGAAGGTCATGGAGGTAAACTGGGCGATCATCGCGTCACACAGCTCCTCGTTGGACATATCCGGCGTTGCACCGGCAGCCTCAAGCGCCTGCGCATACGCATAGATGCAGTCATAAGCGTCTGCTGCGAACTGGTTCGGAATCTCACCGTATGCTTCTTGGTACTTGGTGACGAAAGAAATCGTCTTTTCGTCGGCAGCGTCCGCGTTAAACGGAGTCAGCAGCATAACGCCCTCGGCCAGAGTGGTGTCGAAGTTCTCCACGGTCAGGATGCCGTCCATGCCGTCCACGCCAAAGAACTTGGGTGCATAACCCATCGCATTGGCCTGCGTCAAGATGAGAGAAGCCGGGTTGTAATAGATCGGCAGGAACAGCAGATCCGCGCCCTTGCTCTTGGCATCATTCAGCTGAACCGAGAAGTCGGTCGCGGAAGCGTCGGTGAATGTGGTGTCGGAAACAATCTCCAGACCCTTGGCCTCTGCCTCGCTGACGAATTTGTCATGGATACCGGTAGAGTAAACGTCGTCATTCTTCCAGATAATTGCAATCTTGGTGCCGAGCTTCTGGTCCGCAATGTATTCCGCGGACGCGGTGCCCTGGTTCGGGTCGGCAAAGCACATCTGGAACACGTTGTCCTTGCCCTCGGTGGTGGCCACAGAGGATGCCGACGGAGTCAGCGCAAAGATGCGGTCGGTATTGATATCGGTCGAAATCGCCTCACAGGGCTTGGAGGTAACCGAACCCAGAGACAACTGCATACCCCAATCCTTCAGGGTGTTGTACGCATTGACAGCCTTCTCAGTGTTGTTCTCGTCGTCCTCGAACTTCACTTCAAACTGGATGCCGCCTTGCGCGTTAATTTCATCCACCGCAATCTGCGCACCGCGCGCAACCGCGTTGCCGTAAATAGCCGCGTCGCCGGTCAGCGGAGAGGTGCCGCCGATCTTAAACGCCGCGCCGGAAGCGCTGCCGTCATCCGCGCCCGCATTATCGGTGCCCGCGGTATTGCCACCGCAGCCAGCCAGCGCACCGACCAGCATCAAGCCGGCCAGCAGCATGCTGAGACTTTTCTTCATGATAATCTTCTCCTTTACTGTGTAATCTCCCCCGCCCCGCAGAATTTTTCTGTAAAGCGTTCAGATTATTTTTTATTATACTACGGTTTTATAAAAGCGGCATTGTTTTTTTCAATTCGCATGCAAATTCAGAAAAAATACCGATTATCTTTTGAACAAAAATGTAAATTTTGTGCTTTCTTCCGAAAAACATTTGTCCTCCGTGCAAGGAATCATGCAATCGTTTTCAGTGTTACGCAGGTTTCTTTGCATCCCATGTCCGCTGCTCTGCACTGTCGCTGCGCCGCATGCAAAAACAGACCCGAACACAAATCCGAGTCTGTTTTCTTCAAGTCTGTTCGCGCTTCATTCCGTCCTCTCAAGCAAACAAACGCAATGCGCCGCAATACCCTGTTTTGCGCCTGTGAAACCGAGTTTTTCCTCGGTCGTTGCCTTCACTGACACACGCGAAACCTCGCACCCGAGCGCGCGCGCAATATTCTCGCGCATCTGCATGATATGCGGCGCGAGCTTGGGCGCCTGCGCCAGCACAGTCGCGTCCAGATTGCCCAGACGATAGCCCTCTTCTGCCATTAGGGCCGCCACATGCTTTAACAGCGCCATACTGTCCGCGCCCTTGTAGCGCGGGTCGGTATCCGGGAAGTGCTTGCCGATGTCACCCAGCGCCAGCGCGCCGAGCAGCGCGTCCATCACCGCGTGCACCAGCACATCCGCATCCGAATGTCCGTCCAGCCCGGTTTCGTGCGGGATGTCCACCCCTCCGATGATACATTTGCGGCCTTCCACCAGCCGATGCACGTCATATCCGTGTCCGATGCGCATGTTCAGTCCTCCTCCCTGTTCAAAAACGCCTCGGCAGCCGGGATATCCTCAGGCGTGGTGATTTTGATATTTTCGTAGCTGCCGTGCGTAGCGCACACGATCTGTCCCAGCGCTTCCACCGCCGCGCAATCGTCGGTAAACGAACGGTTCTCCCGCTGCGCATCGGTCAGCGCGCGCAGCAGCACTTCTCGCCGGAACACCTGCGGCGTCTGCACTGCTGCGAGGGTATCACGCGGTACATCGGCTGCAATACAGCCCTTTTTGATGCGCTTGATGCTATCCTTGACCGGCACGACCGGCGCCGCCGCCCCGTACTCCGCCGCAGCGTGCACCGCCTCGGTGATAACCGCTTCGCTCACCAGCGGCCGCGCGCCATCATGCACGGCAACCAACACGGTATCCTCGGGAGCCGCTGTAATACCCGCCAGCACGGATGCCGTGCGGCTGTCTCCGCCGCGCGTGACCGTACGCAGTTTGGAGATGCCGAATGTCCGCGCCAAATCGGTATAAGGTATGATATCCTGTTCGCGGCAGACCAGCACAATATCACGCACCGCCGCGCATTTCTCAAAGGCAGCCAACGTATGCGCCAGCACGGGCGCGCCAGCAAGCGGCAGCAGCAGCTTGTTTTCCCCGCCCATACGACGCGACGACCCCGCCGCCACAATAACCGCACACACCGCAACGGGTACGGATTTTTTCTTTTTTCTTCCCTGCATATCCATGCTCCTTTGAAAAAAGGCTTTGCTCCGCCGCAAAGCCTTGCTGATTATGCTCCTAAATGCTGATCTATCACCTGTGCGATCTCCTCCGGACTGCAGTTGAGCGCGAAGCACAGCTCGGATTCCAGAATCTGACGTGCGGAAAGCAGCATTTTCTTCTCTCCGGTGGACAGGCCGTGTTCCCTCTCGCGTGCGGAAAGACTTTTGACTACCTGTGCCACCTCGCTCAGGTCACCCGAACGGATGTGCAGCATGTTTTCCCGATACCGCTGATTCCATCCCTTATTTTCCCCGCGGGCAATATCGTCCAGCCGTTGTATGAACGCCTGCGCCTGCGCACGGGAACAGACCGGGCGGATGCCCAGTTTTTCACACGCATCAATCGGGATGAACAGCTGTGTATCGTCCAGCGCCAGCCTGAGGGCATAATACGTCGTAGGCACACCGTCTATTGTGCGCTCGACAATATCCGCAATCACGCCTGCGCCATGCAATGGATGAACGACCTTATCGCCGATCTGATACATAATGCCTCCGTTCCAGCAAGCCTCTGTGATCTTTTTTATCTTACATCATATTGACACTATTGGCAAGGTTTTTCGCACTTTTCACACCAATCAGCATACCGATAAGCAGCAGCCAGCAACCGCCCCCCGCGCGCAGCAGCCAAAGGCCGCAGCAGAAGAGGCCCACGGCGCTCAGCAAAGCCAGCGCTGCCCGTACGGTTGCCGCACCGCCCGCGCACAAGTGCTCCAGCACCATACCGCCGTCGAGCGGCGGCAGCGGCAGCAGATTGAACGCGCCGAGCAGTACGCTTGCACCAGCAAGCCGGTACCAGCCACACGCCTGTGCCAGCGCAGTAAGCGCAAAGCTCGCCGCCGGTCCTGCCAGACACACCGCCGCCCGCGCAAACCGCCCTTCGGGCAGTGCGCAGTGCAGCACCGCGCCGCAGCAGGTCAGCGTCAGTCGATACAGCCGCCCGCCGGACAGGTGCAGCACCAGCAGATGCCCGCCCTCGTGCACAGCGGCAGCCAACAGCACCAGCGGCAGCACGTTTGTCCGATCCGTGCACCACAGCGCAGCGAGCAATACGAGAACCCCATCCCGCACCTCAACCCGACCGCGCGTCACGCCAGTTCCAGATAGTCCGACGGATCGAGCGCCATGCCGTCCTTCCACAGTTCAAAATGCAGATGCGGCCCGGTCGTGTTGCCCGTCTGCCCGACCAGCGCAATTTCACCGCCGCATTTTACCTCATCCCCCACGCCTGCCAAAATGCTGCTGCAATGCGCATACAACGTGGAAAACCCGTCTGCATGGTCAACAATCAGATACTTCCCATAATCGGACTCTCCTACCTCGCGCACCGTGCCGTCGGCAAAAGCCGCGATGGGCGTACCCTCATCTGCGGCGATATCCAAGCCGTAATGAAATGCCGGCTCCCCCGTGGTCGGACTTAACCGGCTGCCAAAGGCCGAAGTCAGCGTCCCTTCCGTCGGTACAGCATGCTCAAACGACAGCGCATGCACCGTATCATCCACCGTATCCGGGAACAGGCTTTGCTCCCGGCCGAGCACATCTTCCGCACCGCCCGAGGATGCCGCGTAGACGTTCTCCCCGCCGGACTGCTCCCCAAACACCGCATCCGCATCCTCCCCACCGAATGCAGCAAGCATCTGATCCACACCGGGCGTGCCTGCGAGCACCTGCGCCGCCTTCTCCCGTGCGGCGACCGCAAAAGGCGTATCCGTATATTTGACAATCCCCGCGGCAAGCACCAGCGCCACCACCAGCAGTAAGCCTTTTCCGCTGCCTGCACGCTTGCGCACCGGACGTTTTCCTGTCATGTCCGCAGCCTCCTTTCACTTGGTATAGCTTATGCAGAGACAGGACAGGAATATGCCGCCGTGCCTTTCGAGCATCCCCCGCGCCGCAGCGCGCCATCCAATAGAAACCGACGGCAAAGCGAAGCGGAGCCGACGGTTTCAAAAAGCGGCCCAGCTTTGCCGGACCGCTTTTTACGCACAGAAAAACAGGCCCGGAATCATCATTCCGAGCCTGTTTTTTCTGCAATAACCCTTACAGGCGACGCCTGTCAAGGGTGTTTATTCGATTGAAAGCGTGGTTTCAATCGAGAATCAGCAAACGCCCTGTGCGAGCATCGCGTCGGCAATCTTCTCGAAGCCGCCGATGTTGGCGCCCATGACCAGATTGTCCTTATGGCCGTATTTCTCCGCCGCGGTGATGCAGGTCTTGAATATGTTGACCATGATATCGTGCAGACGCTGGTCGACCTCCTCAAAGGTCCAGGACAGACGCAGCGAGTTCTGGCTCATCTCCAGACCGGAGGTTGCAACGCCGCCTGCGTTTGCAGCCTTAGCCGGGCCGAAGAATACGCCGTTTGCATGGAACGCAGCAACTGCTTCCGGCGTGGACGGCATGTTTGCGCCCTCAGCAACAAACTTGCAGCCGTTTGCAATCAGCGTCTTGGCATCGTTCTCGTCCAGCTCGTTCTGGGTCGCGCAGGGCAGCGCGATATCGCACTTAACGCTCCACGGACGCTGGCCCTCGGTATAGGTGCTGCCCGGCACACGCTCTGCGTACTCCTTAATGCGGCCGCGCTTGACTTCCTTAATGTCCTTCACAACATCCAGATTGATGCCGTTGGGATCGTAGATGAAGCCGTTGGAGTCGGACACGGTAACAACCTTCGCGCCCAACTCGGTTGCCTTCTGGCAAGCGTAAATGGCAACATTGCCCGAACCAGAGATCGCAACCGTCTTGCCCTCGAACGAGGTGCCCTTGTATGCGAGCATTTCCTTCATGTAGTAGCACAGGCCGTAGCCGGTCGCCTCGGTACGAGCCAGAGAGCCGCCATAGGACAGGCCCTTGCCGGTCAGAACGCCGGTGAACTCATTCTTCAGACGCTTGTACTGACCATACATAAAGCCGATCTCACGGCCGCCGACACCGATGTCGCCCGCCGGTACGTCGGTGAACTGACCGATATGCTTGGACAGCTCGGTGATAAAGGACTGGCAGAAACGCATTACTTCCGCATCAGACTTGCCCTTCGGGTCAAAGTCGGAGCCACCCTTGCCGCCGCCCATGGGCAGGCTGGTCAGGCTGTTCTTGAAGCACTGCTCAAAGCCCAGGAACTTGATAACCGAAGCGTTAACGGACGGATGAAAACGCAGACCACCCTTGTACGGGCCGATTGCGGAGTTGAACTGTACGCGGAAGCCGCGGTTCACCTGAACCTTGCCCTCATCGTCAACCCACGGAACACGGAACATCACCATGCGCTCCGGCTCAACGATGCGCTCGATGATACCGTTCTTCTCCAGCTCGGGACGGGCTTCGACAACCGGCTCAAAGCTCTCGAGAACTTCGAGAACCGCCTGCTGAAATTCCGGTTCATTCGGATTGCGCTTTTGCACAGTCTCATATACGCGCTTGAGGTAAGAATTGGTAAGTGCCATTTTGTTTGTCCTCCTTACATTTCTGCCGCAGTCTCTTTCCAATTTTCAGGAAAAAGTGCGGAATCGCTTACATACTCGCGGTAGTGTGTAACTATTATATAGTATTTCGCGGAAGAGTGCAATAATTTAGCATGTTAAAAATATACATTTTTTCCTTGTCGAAAGGGGATAGAAATTGTGACATTTACCTGATATAATGAAACAGTCAAAGGAGAAACTTGCAAAATGACAGTTTTTGAAAAAATTTATGCAGTTGTGCGGCGCATCCCGCGCGGCACGGTGGCTACCTACGGACAGGTGGCCTTTCTTGCAGGCAATCCGCGTTGGGCGCGAGTTGTAGGCTACGCCCTGCACGTAAATCCCGACCCGGAGGGCATCCCCTGCTACCGCGTGGTGACAAAAGACGGACGTACCTCCCCCGCATTTGCCTTCGGCGGTGCGGACACGCAGCGCGCCATGCTCGAAGCCGACGGCGTGGAATTTACGCCAGATGGCCGCGTGGACATGCAGAAATACCAATGGGAGGGCTTATCATATGATTGACATTGCCAAACTGACCGAGCTGGCCGTCGCCTACGACGCAGGAGACCCGCGCCGCGTGCAGCATTTGATGAAGGTCTATGCGTTCTGCCGCATCATCGGGCAGAGCGAGGGGCTGGACGAAAAAACGCAGAACACCCTTGAAGCGGCCGCCATCCTGCACGACATCGGCATCCACGAGGCAGAGCACAAGCACGGCTCTTCCGCCGGCAAGTGGCAGGAGGTGGAAGGCCCGGCAGTCGCCGCACTGTTGCTGAAACGGGCAGACGCTGACCCGGCAGCGTGCGAACGGGTCCTCTGGCTGATTGCACACCACCATACCTATACCGCCTCTGATGACAAGGACTTCCGTATCCTGCTCGAAGCGGATTTTCTGGTCAACGCTTATGAGGACACACTCCCGCCGGATGCCTGTCAAGTCGCGGATGAACAAATATTCCGTACACATACCGGCCGAACGTTTTTACAGAATTTGTATCTTACGCCGCCCTATCAGCCGTAAATCTGCACAAACGCGAATCGTCTATTGCCTGCCGCTCTGTCATGCGGCAGGCTTTTTTTGAACATTCTGTGAAGATGGTTGACATTGCCTTTCAACCGGCTATAATGTGTTAGTAAGCTAATAGTAAGGAGGCTAACAAAGTGTGCGACAAGCGAATCGGCACAGAGCTTGGCATGCTGGGCAACCTGCTCAAACGACAGATGGTCTGCACCACCGGCAAGGATGAATTGGCCAACATCACCGGCATGCAGGCGATGATTCTGTGGTTCCTGATGCAGGCAAAGGAAGAGCGTTTCCAGCGGGATGTCGAAACCCATTTTCGCATCCGTCGTTCCACCGCAACCGGTATCCTGAACCTGATGGAAGAGCACGGTCTGCTGCGGCGCGAGCCAGTGGAACAGGACCGGCGGCTCAAACGGCTGGTACTGACCGACCGGGCCAAGGCGCTGTATGAGCGCATCCATCAGGCAATGGCGCAAACCGAGGCACTTATGGAAGAGGGTATTGATCCGGAAGATCTTGCCGTCTGGTTTCGTGTCTGCGAAAAAATCCGCGCCAATTTAGAAAATTATCAATGCAAGGCTTCGGAGGGACAAGGATGATTAAAAGGCTATTAAAAAGCGTGCGTGCGTTTAAAAAAGAAGCGCTGCTCACGCCGTTTTTCGTTGTGCTCGAGGTCGTGATGGAGGTCGTCATTCCCGCAGTGATGGCGCTGCTGATCGACCGGGGCATTGATGCGCAAAACATGGGGGAAATCTGGAAATACGGCATCATTCTGATCGTCTGCGCCATGCTTGCGCTGATTTTCGGCGCGGCAGCAGGCACTTATGCTGCGCGTGCCTCAACGGGCTTTGCCCGCAATCTGCGCCACGACATGTATTATGCGGTGCAGGATTTCTCATTTTCCAATATTGATAAGTTCTCCACCGGCTCCATTGTCACTCGTCTGACAACCGACGTTACCAACGTGCAGAACGCCTTCCAGATGTGTACGCGCATCGCGGTGCGCTGCCCGGTGATGCTGGTGTTCGCACTGGTCATGGCGTTCCAGATCAACAGCCAACTGGCGCTGATCTTCCTGTGCGTACTGCCGATTTTGGCGATCGGTCTGGGCGTGCTGATGAAAACCGTCGCGCCGGTATTTGAGCGTGTGTTCAAAACTTACGACCGCATGAACACGGTCGTGCAGGAAAACGTGCGCGGCATCCGCGTGGTCAAGGCCTATGTGCGTGAGGAGCACGAAACCGAAAAGTTCAAGGGTGTGTCCGGCCTGCTGTACCGCCAGTTCTCCAAGGCGCAGAAAACCATGGCGGGCGTTATGCCGCTCATGCAGTTCTGCATGTACGCCTGCATGCTGCTCATCTCATGGTTCGGCGCGCGCCTGATCGTGGGCGGCACCATGACGACCGGCGAACTGACCAGCCTGTTTTCCTACGCGATGCAGATTCTGATGAGCCTGATGATGGTGGCCATGGTATTCGTCATGATCACCATGTCCAAGGCCAGCGCGGAGCGCATCGTGGAGCTGCTTGAAGAAAAACCCGATCTGCATAACCCGAAAAGCCCGGTCAATGAGGTGAAAAGCGGCGATATTGACTTTGATGACGTCAACTTCAGCTACAAAGGTGACGCAAGCAAGCTCGCACTCCGGGATGTCAACCTGCACATCAAAGCCGGTCAGACCATCGGTATTCTGGGCGGTACCGGCTCGGCAAAGTCCACCCTAGTACAGCTTATCCCGCGCCTGTATGATGTAACCACCGGCTCGGTCAAGGTCGGCGGCGTGGATGTGCGCGACTACGATATCGAAGCGCTCCGTGAGCAGGTTGCCATGGTATTGCAGAAAAACGTGCTGTTCTCGGGCACGATCAAGGAAAATCTGCGCTGGGGCGACGAGCACGCCACGGATGAAGACCTCAAGCGTGTCTGCCGTCTGGCCCAGGCCGACGAGTTTATCGAGCAGATGCCGGATAAGTATGATACCTACATTGAACAGGGCGGCACCAACGTGTCCGGCGGCCAGAAACAGCGACTGTGTATCGCCCGCGCGCTTCTGAAAAAGCCCAAGGTGCTGATTCTGGATGACTCGACCAGCGCGGTCGATACCAAGACCGACGCACTCATCCGCCGTGCCTTCGCGGAAGAGATTCCCGATACGACCAAGCTGATTATCGCACAGCGCATCTCCTCCGTACAGGACGCCGACCAGATCGTCATTCTGGACGGCGGCGCGATTCAGGCCGTCGGCACACACGAAGAGCTTCTGGCAAACAATTCTATCTATCAGGAGATTTACAACCAGCAGATGAAGAAAGGAGGCGAGGAATAATGGCAGGACCCGCAACAAGAGGACCGATGGGCGGTCACGGCGGCCCGGGCCGTCACGGTCATATGGGCGGTGGCAAGCGCAGCAAGAACCCCAAGAAAACCCTCGCGCGTTTGCTTCGTTACTTTCGGGGCGGTTACGCCGTGCAGTTTGCCGTGGTACTGGTCTGCATCCTGTTTTCCGCGGTAGCGAACGTCGCCGGCTCGATGTTCCTGCGCGTACTCATTGACGACTATATTGCGCCGCTGCTTTTACAGGCCTCACCCGTGTTCACGGGGCTGGTTCATGCGATTTCGCTCATGGCACTTGTGTATCTGGTGGGCATCGTTTCGACCTTCCTGTATAACCGCATTATGGTGTCCATTTCACAGGGCATCCTCAAGCAGGTGCGCGACGAAATGTTCGAGCGCATGCAGAAGCTGCCCATCCGTTATTTTGACACCCACACCCACGGTGACCTGATGAGCCACTTTACCAACGATACCGACACGCTGCAGCAGATGCTCAGCCAGTCCGTACCGCAGATGTTCTCCTCGCTGATGACCATTATTGCCGTGTTCATCGCCATGTTGGCGACCAACTTCTGGCTGACGCTGTTTGTGCTGGTCGGCATCGCTGTCATGCTGGTGGTTGTTAAGCGCATCGGCGGCCAGTCCGCCCGCTTCTTCCTCGAGCAGCAGACCGCGCTGGGCAAGGTCAACGGCTATATTGAGGAAATGATCGGCGGACAGAAGGTCGTCAAGGTATTCTGCCATGAGGAAAAATGCAAAGAGCAGTTTGACGTGCTCAATGACGCGCTGCGCGAAAGCGCCAAAAACGCCAACACCTTCGCCAACATTCTCATGCCGATTATGATGAATATTGGTAACTTGCTGTATGTGCTGGTGGCTGTGGTCGGCGGCACGCTGGCGCTGTCCGGCGTAGTCGGCAGCAGCATCACCATCGGCGTTATTGCCTCCTTCTTGCAGCTGACCAAATCGTTTACCATGCCGGTCACCCAGATTTCTCAGCAGTTCAACTCCATCATTATGGCACTGGCCGGTGCCGAGCGTATCTTCGAGCTGATGGACGAAGAGCCCGAGCAGGACAACGGCTACGTCACACTGGTCAATGCCAAGTATGACAAGCAAGGCAATCTGGTGGAGACCCCGGAAAAAACCAACATCTGGGCATGGAAGCACCCGCACGAGGACGGCACCATCACTTACGAGCAGGTCAAGGGCGATGTGCGTTTCTACGATGTAGACTTCGGCTACAACCCGGATAAAATCGTACTGCATAACATCACGCTGTATGCCGAACCCGGCCAGAAGGTCGCTTTTGTCGGTGCGACCGGCGCGGGCAAGACCACAATCACCAACCTCATCAACCGCTTTTATGATATCGCAGACGGCAAAATCCGCTATGACGGCATCAACATCAACAAAATTAAGAAGGCCGATCTGCGCCGCTCGCTGGGTATCGTTTTACAGGATACCAACCTATTCACCGGCACCATCCGCGACAACATCCGCTACGGCAATCTGGACGCAACCGATCAGGAGGTCGAAGCGGCAGCGCAGCTGGCCAACGCCGACGACTTTATCCGCCGTCTACCGGACGGGTATGACACCGTCATCGACGGCGAAGGCGGCAGTCTGTCGCAGGGCCAGCGTCAGCTGATTTCGATTGCACGCGCAGCCGTTGCCGACCCACCGGTTATGATTCTTGACGAGGCGACCAGTTCGATTGATACACGCACGGAATCCATCGTGCAGGCAGGCATGGACAGCCTGATGTACGGCCGAACGGTGTTTGTCATTGCGCACCGTCTGTCAACCGTACAGAACGCAGACGTCATTATGGTGCTTCAGCTCGGTCACATCATCGAGCGCGGCAACCACAAACAGCTGATTGCCGAGCACGGCAAATATTATCAACTCTACACAGGCGCATTCGAGCTGGAGTAGCCCTCTCGCAATCGCATCAACAAAAAAGAACCGCCTCACAGCGGTTCTTTTTTGATTATTGCATGGATATGCGGTGCAGAATCTGCCGAAATCGGATGAGAAACAATGTGGTGGTTGTCGCGGCTGCAAGCAAGTCGGCAATCGGCTCGGCAAAGAATACCGCGAACAGCTTATCCTCAAAAAAATGCGGCAGAATCAAAATCATCGGAATGAGCAGGATGATCTTTCGCTCAAGCGCGAGAAACAGCGAAATCTTGGCCTCTCCCAGCGCGACAAAGCATTGTTGGAACGTGTTCTGAAACGCCGACACAAAGCCCACGGCAAAATAGATGCGCAATGCCCATGCCGTCTCCTCGATGAGCGCGCTGTCGTGTGCAAACAGGCGCGCAAGCATATGCGGCGCGAGCATCGCAAGCGCCCAAACACCGAACGCAAATATGCAGGCAATCAGCAGGTTATACTTGACCGACTGTTTCATGCGGTCGGGCCGCTTCGCACCGTAGTTGAAGCTCAAAATCGGCTGCGCCCCCTGCGCCAGCCCCATCAGCGGCATCTGCACCATCTGCGCAACCGAAGTCAGTATGGTCATCGCGCCTACGGCCAAATCACCGCCGTATTTCTGCAACGATACATTGAATGTTATGGTCAGCAAACTTTCGGTCGACTGCATGACAAACGGTGACGCGCCTAATGCAATCGCGGGCAGCAGCAAGCGCTTATCCAACCGGAAAAAGACTCTTTTCAGCCGCAGTGTGCTGTTTGCGCCGGTCAGAAAGCGCACCACCCACAAAGCGGAAACCGCCTGCGAGATGACGGTTGCAATCGCCGCGCCGCGCACGCCCAGCCCGAACACAAAGATAAACACCGGGTCCAGCGCAACATTTAATGCCGCGCCGATGAGCACGGTTTTCATCGCTACGCCGGACTTGCCCTGCGCAGTGATAAAGCCGTTAAGTCCGAGCGCGGTCATGACAAAAATCGTACCCAGCACATAGATGTTGAGATACTGCATCGCATAGGGAAGCGTGTCTGCCGACGCGCCAAACAGCACCAGCAACG